>JAVEEB010000487.1 GCA_030840665.1 Frankiaceae bacterium
GGGGTGTCCGGCTGTGCGCGCGAGTGCGCCGAAGCTCGCAGCAAGGACTTCGGCGTGATCGCTACGGAGAAGGGCTGGAACCTCTACCTCGGCGGCAACGGCGGCTTCACCCCCCGGCATGCCGACCTGTTCGCCAGTGACGTCGACGACGACACGCTCGTGCGCTACATCGATCGCTTTCTGATGTTCTACGTGCGCACCGCGGACCGGCTGCAGCGAACGGCCGCGTGGATCGAGTCACTCGAAGGCGGCATGGACTACTTGTACGCAGTGATCGTCGATGACTCGCTCGGGTTGTGCGCCGAGCTGGATGCCGCGATGGAGAAGCACGTCGACTCCTACGCCGACGAATGGCGTGGGGTTCTCGAGGACCCCGAGAAGCTGTCCCGCTTCGTGTCGTTCGTGAATGCGCCGGACATGGCCGACCCGTCCATCGAGTTCGAAGTCGAACGCGGCCAGATCCGGCCGAAGCGGCCCGTACACATCGCGGGCCCGACATTGGAGGTGGTGGGACGATGAGCACCATCGCCGCGACGCGCACGTGGTTCCCCGTCTGCGCCTTCGACCACCTGGTCCGCGAGCGGGGGGTCGCGGCGTACGTGGCGGGTCGGCAGGTCGCCATCTTCCGCATGTACGACGACGAGATCTTCGCCGTCGGCAACTGCGATCCGTTCACCAATGCGTACGTCCTGTCCAGGGGGATCGTCGGCACACGCGGTGAGGTGCCGACGGTGGCGTCGCCGTTGCTGAAGCACGCGTTCGACTTGCGGACGGGCGTTTCACTGGACGACTCGTCGAAGCGGCTGCCCGTGTACGAAGTCCGAGTCGTGGACGGCACGGTCGAGGTGCTCTGCCCGTGATGCCCGTGACTGAGCCGGTTGTGTCTGTCGGGGACACCGACCCCGCGGGGATCCCGCCGCTCGCCGGCTTCACGGTGGCGGTGACCGCCTCACGACGGCGGGACGAGTTCGGCGCGCTGCTCGAGCAATGGGGCGCGCGGGTCGTTTACGCCCCCGCGCTCCGGTTGGTCCCGATCGCCGACGACGTCGAGCTGCACAAGGCGACGGAGGAGTGCCTGCGCGCGCCGCTGGATCTCGTCATCGCGACGACGGGCTTCGGCTTTCGCGGGTGGCTCGAGGCGGCTGAGGGCTGGGGGATCGGCGACGAGCTGCTCGAGCACCTCCGCGCGTCGACCGTCGTGGCGCGGGGGCCCAAGGCGCGCGGGGCGGTCCGCGCGAGCGGCCTGACGGACTCCGCCGCACTGTCCGCCGAGTCGACCGACGACATCCTGGCGTTGCTGCGCGGCCGGTCGTTGGAGGGTCAGCGCGTCGCCGTTCAGATGTACGGCGAGCCGTCCCCCGAGCTCGTCCGTGAACTGCGTATCGCCGGCGCCATCGTCATCGAGGTGCCCGTGTATCGGTGGGCCCTGCCGGAAGATGTGGCCTCGATCACGCGGCTGGTCGAGGCGATCGTTGCCCGCTCCGTCGACGCGGTCGCCTTCACCAGCGCGCCCGCGGTCACGCACGTGTTGCAGGTCGCGGATGACGCGGGTCAGCTCGAGCCGCTGCTGACCGCTCTGCGCCGCGACGTACTGGTCGTCTGTGTCGGGCCCGTCGCGGCTGGTCCCTTCGACCGTCTCGGCGTACCGACGTCGCGGCCTTCCCGTGCGCGGCTGGGGGCGCTTGCGCGGGAGATCGTCACCAACTTGCCCGCGCGGTCCGGTCCGTTTCGGGCGTCGACGCACATGCTCGAGGTGCGCGGGCACGCCGTGGTCCTGGATGGCGTGCTGCGCCCGCTGCCGCCGGGGCCGATGTCCGTTCTGCGACAGCTGGCGCGCCAGCCGGGTCGCGTCGTGAGCCGGGCGGACCTGCTGGCGATGTTGCCCGGCGACAGCTCCGATGAGCACGCGGTGGAAACGACCGTTGGCCGGCTCCGCACCATGCTCGGCGACGCGCGCATCGTGCGCACGGTGGTCAAGCGGGGTTACCGTCTGGCGTGCGAACCGGCAACCGTCCGCACCGCTGGTCTCACCACGCCATCGCCCGCACGGACCCGGTCGAGCACGTCTTCCCTCGTCTGAGCGGCCGGGCGCCATCGCAACCGGGCGGGCACAAGCAACGGAGCGGGCACAAGCCGGGGGCGGGCACCATCGCCACACGGGGCAAGTTTGGCCTGCCCTCTTGTCAGACGAATGACGGGTCGACCGGCTCTTGGTGCACGAGATATTCGCGACCGGCAGGCGTGATCCACATGAGTTGGCCGTCGTCTTGGTCGAGTCGCCAGTTGCCCTTGTGTCTCATGACGTGATGTCGCTCGCAGAGGGCACTCATGTTGTCGGGGTCGGTTGTTCCGCCGTCTTGCCACTCTTTGCGATGGTCTAAATCGCAGCGTTTGGCGGGCTGCGCGCATCCGACAAGCCGGCAGGTGCCGTCCCGCGTCGTGATGTGGTCCGCGAGCGACTGCGGCGCCGTGTACGTCTGCCGCCCGAAGTCGAGGAGCCCGCCGGTGCGTGCATCGGTGATGAGCCGCCGCAACGTCGCGCCGCCGGCCAACTCGCGGGCGAGCATCGGATGGATCGGCCCGTAGCCGTCGAGCACAGCTGGGTCGTCCGTGAAGCCGAGAAATGACTCCATAGTCATGGTGAGCCGCAACTCGGGCCGACGCCCGTGAGCTCGCGGGAGGTCCGGCTCTGCGTGCGCGCGGTTCGCCCAGGCGACGAGGACGTCGGCGCGGGCGTTGTCGATCCGCTGTCCGGGAAGGCGGTCGCGGACAGCCGTCGCATGCAGGGCGTCGTACACGGATTCAGCCTCGACGGCCGTCGTGTAGGCCACGATCTCGGCCATGTTGTCCGGGTGGCGGACAAGGGTGACGCTGCGCTCGCGCTTTGCCTTGATGTGTCGGGTTGCGGCGCCCGCGGCGTCGACGGCGATGACAGCCTTCTCGATCGCCGTCTTGAACTCTGAGCGCGACTTCTTCAGGGCCACCGGGAGAACGCGGTCGCAGACTGCCTGTGCGAGCGCGTCGTCGAAGCGCCCGACAGCGACCGTCAGGTCGAAAGCCTGTCCTCGCGTCAGCGTGCCGGACGCCAGCGCGTAACCCACCTCGGGGACCCGACCGGTGCGCAGGCGAGCCTCGGCGACGCGACCCATACCGCCCCTTGGTGACAGGCGCATCGCCAGTGCTGCCTCTTCGCGGCCGTAGTCAACGCTGGATGCGGGCTCATCCCCGGCGATGGCCACGATGGCGATGTCCATGCGCGACACGTGCCACGACTCGAGGCGCTGCCAGACGCTCAGCAGCCGCGACAGGTCGAGGTCATTGAGGACGCGTGATTGCAACTCATGCGCGAGCACCACCATCTGCGGGCCGGGCGCGGCGACCTCCAGGACATCGAGCACCTGAGTGGCCGTCAGAACGTCGAGGACGTCAGTGCCGAAACGGTCCATCACCAGCGAGACGTGCTCCGGGACGATGGGATCTGCTTGCATGGACGGCCGACTCGTCTTGGCAGGACGGCGGAAGAGCGGGAAGGCCTTCCCCGCGACCGGACGCACCAGCGCGGGTGCTGGAGCGGTGCGCGGGAGCTCCGGCGCGCGACCATCGGCGCTTCGGAGCAGTTCTTCGAACATACGTTCGATTCTAGCCGACGGGAAGCGATGGATACAAGTCCAGAACCCCTTGTGGATAAGGGATTTTCGGCCCGTTCCTTGTGGACAAGTGCGGGCCCCCGCTCATGCACAAAGGAAGCGTAGCCACGGTTCCCGCGGGAGAAATGCGCTTGGGATGTCTCGGGATCCTCGACAGAGTGGGGTGATGACCGGACCCGAGGCGCG
>JAVEEB010000022.1 GCA_030840665.1 Frankiaceae bacterium
CTCGAGGTGCCACGGCCCGGACGGGGCGCTGGTCGTGCGGTCGAGGAGAGTCGGCGGGTCGGCCAGGGTCACCTCGAGCTGATCGAACGGGAGCAGCAACCCAAGTCCTCGCGCCTTCGCGTAGGCCTCCTTCAGCGTCCAGAGCCGCGCGTACAGCACGGGCGCCTCAGCCGGGGCGGCCTGGCCGAGCAACGCGTGTTCCGGCTCCGTCAAGACGCGTCGGCTCGCGACGGTCGTGCCGGCCGAGTGCGCTTCGACGTCAATGCCGCAGGCGGCATCCGCGGTGACGACGCAGGCGACCAAGCCGTCCGCGTGCGAGAGGCTGAAGGACAGGTGCGGGAAGGGCCCGGCGACTTCCGGCCGCCCGCTGTCGGTGGTGGTGAAGTCCCACGCGTCGGCGGGCACGTCGGGCGCGCAGTCGCTGAGGGCTCGGCGCAGGAGTGCGTGGCTGTGGATGAAGTCGCGGCGGTGGTCGTCGCCGGCGAGGCGCAGCGCCAGCGCGCGTTCCGCGTCCGACAGCACCTCGAGCTGGTCGTCGAGCCCAGGCAGGCCAGGCAGGCCAGGCAAGTCGGGCCCACCGGTGCGCACGCACCAGACGCGGGCGCAGCCGGGCTGCAATGCCTCCGAGGTCACGCGCTAGACCCTAGGCGCACGTTCGGTCAGCGGTACGCCGAGGCTTGGAGCGCGTACAGCTCGGCGTACAGCCCGTCCTGTGCCAGCAGCGCGGCATGGTCGCCCGCCTCGGCGACCCGGCCGTCGGCGACGACGAGGATGAGGTCGGCCATCCGGACGGTGGAGAAGCGGTGCGACACCAGCACCGTGATGGCGCCGGTTTCGCGGCCGACGCGGCGGGCGTTCTCGGCGTACTGCTCGAAGAGCTGGTGTTCGGCTTCGGCGTCGAGCGCTGACGTCGGCTCGTCGAGGATGAGCAGCAGCGGCAGTTCCCGCATCATGGCGCGGCCGAGGGCGAGCTTCTGCCACTGACCGCCGGACAGCTCGGTGCCGTCCGCGTAACTCTTGCCCAGTTGGGTTTGCAGGACATTCTCGAGCCGATCGACCACGTCGCCGGCGTGCGCGCGGCCGAGGGCGCCGAGCACGGACGCTTCGTCGTCCAGCGAGGGCAGGTCGCCGACCCCGACCGTCTGCTGCGCAGCCATTTCGAACCGCACGAAGTCCTGGAACCCGGCCGCGATGCGCCGCCGCCAGTCGTCGAGGGGGAAGCGGGTGATGTCGGTGCCGTCGAGGGTGATGGCGCCCGAGGTCGAGTCGTAGAACCGGCACAGCAGCTTGACCAGCGTGGTCTTGCCCGCGCCGTTCTCCCCGACGATCGCCACCGTGGTGCCGGCCGGCAGCCGCAGGTTGACCTCGCTCAGCACGGGGGTGTCGGTGCCGGGGTAGGTGAAGGCGACGTCGCGGAGCTCGATCCCGTCGGTGATCTCGTTGGGCATCGGCTGGTCGGGCTTCGGCGGTTGCTGGTCGGCGATCAGGGCGCGCAGCCACCGCAGCCGGGTGAGTGCCTGCGTCACCCGCTGCAGGACCTTGAGGAGGTCGAGCCCGGTCGTCACCTGCTGGTTGACCTGCGCGGCCAGCGTGACGACGAGCACGACGTCGCCGACGTTCCGGTGGCCCCTGATCGCCTCGCGCAGCACCAGCAACACCGAGCCGACGTAGGCGACGGCGAACACGAGCTGACCCGACGATCCGATGACGGTCGCGCGCCGCTCCGCGAGCCACAGCGTGCGCGTCGCCGACGACCATTCCTCACTCTGCCGCCGGACGACTTCCTCCTGCAGGCCGGACACGCGGAGCTCCTTGGCGGACGCGGCCCGGGTCGCGAGCGCGTAGAGGTGCATGGCCTGACGGGTGTGCGACGCGGACCGTTCTTTCGACGCGTCGATGATGCGCTGCGCCCGCTGGCCGGTGAGGACCGGCGGGATGGCCGCCAGCGGCAGGAGCAGGAGCCACGGGTCGACGCCGGCGAGCAACGCCCCGGTCAGGATCATCGACGTGACGAGCGACACCATCGTCAGCAGGCCGGTCATGCCTTGCTGGAAGACGCCCAGTTCTCGTTGCAGGACAGCGATCTTGTCGGCATATTCGGGCCGCTCGTGGTGCTCGATCCGGGCGGAGCCGTTGGCGAGGGTCATGAGTTCGGCCTGCAGCGACACCTCGATCAGGTCGCACACCTCGGCGTACGGCACGTACGAGAAGTGGTGCAGCAGCAGCACGCCGATGGCGCCGCAGGCGATCCCCGCGCCGTACCACGCCGCGGCGGCGGTGTTGTGCGTCACCGCGGCGTTGACCGCGCCCTTGAGCCCGAGCGCGACGCCGGGCCAGGCGAATCCCTCCGCGAGCACCAGCGTGAGCGCGATGACGATGCGCACGCGACTGTGCCGGAAGGCGAGGGCGATCATCTGGAAGCTGCTGCGCAGCGCGTCCCTCATCGGACCGCCTCCCGGTCATCGTTGTCGGCGTCGTCGGCTTCGAGACCCGCGGCGAACCGCTCGGCCTGCAGCAGGAAGAGGTCGGCGTACCGGCCGCCGCTGGCGAGGAGCGAATCGTGCGTGCCGTCTTCGATGACGTGACCGTCGTCGAGCACCACGATGCGGTCGGCCCTGCGCACGCTGGAGAAACGGTGCGAGATCAGCACGCTGGTGACGCCGCGCGTCATCTCGACGAAGTTGTCGAAGAACTCGGCCTCCGCACGTACGTCGAGGGCGGCGGTCGGCTCGTCGAGGACGAGGACGGTCGCGCCGGCGTCCACGGCGTAGAGGGCGCGGGCGATCGCGATGCGTTGCCACTGGCCGCCCGACAGGTCCGCCCCGTCGTCGTACTGGCGGGCAAGGACGGTCTCGAAGCCGCGCGGCAACGCGTCGATGGTCTGGGTCATGCCCGCCTTGTCCGCGGCGTTGCGGATGGCCTGCGGGTCGATCGGGCGGTGGATGGCGCCGACGGCGATGTTGTCGGTGACCGAGAACTCGTACCGCGTGAAGTCCTGGAAGATGACGCCGATCTGCCGGCGCCACGCGGCGACCGTGAGGTCGCGGATGTCGCGCCCGTCGACGGAGATGTGGCCCTCGGTGGGCTCGTAGAGTCGCGCCAGCAGCTTCACGAGCGTCGTCTTGCCGGCGCCGTTGAGGCCGACGATCGCGGTACACTCGCCGGCGTTGAGCGTGAGGTTGAGCCCGTCGAGCACGGGCCGTGTGCTCCCCGCGTACGCGAACGAGACGCCGTCGAAGCGCACCCCGTGGCGCGGGAGCCCGCGCGCGTCGTCCAGCTGGCCTGGCTGAATGTCGGCCGCCGCGTAGTCCGCGACCCTCTGCTCGAACTCCTCCATGGCCGCCACGGCGTTCATTCCGAACTGCGTTCCCGTGTCGGCCTCGTGATAGAAGGTGCCCAGCAGGATGGCGGCGACGCCCGCCTGCAGGCCGAGGGCGAGCTCGGTCAGGGTGAGCCGACCTTGAGCCGCGCTGTGCACGATGTACGCCATCGCCGCGCTGTCCAGGACAAGCCCGGCGGCGGCGAAGATGAGCATCTTGTAGAGGTGCGACCAGCGTCGGGCCTTCCACAACGGCTTGAGTGATGCCGTGCAGGCGGCGCGGAACCGGCCGACGATCCAGTCGGTGAGGCCGAAGACGCGCAGCTCCTTGGCCGCCGCGCCGTACAGACCGACGTCGAGGAAGTAGGACTGCTCCCGCCGGTGCGGGCCGATCACGGGCCACAACTTCGTCCAGACCCGAAGGCCGGAGCGGTGCCCGTACCGGAAGGTCATCGTCGACACGAGCAGGGCGGCGGCGGCCCACCAACTCGTCGCGCCGCCGACGATGGCGACGTAGCCCGCGAGGCTCAGGTAACGCGTCAGGTAGCGCAGGATCCCGGCGGCAGCATCACCCGGGGTGCGAAAGCCGTTCGCGAGTTGCTCGGCGGCCTCCTGCAGGCGGTCGAGGGTCGCGGAGTCTTCCATCGGGGCAATGCCGGTGGACTGCAGCGCCGCCGTGATGAGGCGCCGGTGGAATTGGCCGTCGACCCGCTGCTTGACCAGCTCCCCGAGCGAGGACTGCAGGGGGGTGAGCAGCTGCTGACCGATGAAGGCGGCCGAGGCCAGCAGGAAAGCCGTGACGAGACTGCCCCAGGCCGGCGAGCCGAGGCCCTGCGCGACGGCCTGCGGCACGCGGCCGACGACGACACTCGACGCGACGACGAACAGGACGGGGAGAAGGCCGACCACCAGATCGACGACGATCAGCGTGGCGACGAGGCCCCTGCCGGCCAGGGGAAGCTGTCGCAGGATCGATGCGCGCGCGTGGATCGCGTCCGCGTAGTACTTGTTCCAACGCTCGCGCATGGGCCGCCCTCCTCGGAATGTCCGAGTGTGTCAGGCGGGTCCGACGGCGGCGAGCGATTTGTGGGAGCGGTTACAACCCGACGGCCGCGCGCAGGAAGGCGATGTCGTCGGCCTGGCCGTCGCCCGGCGTCTCGACGATCACCGGCGCGCCGGATTCGCGGACGACTGTCGCCAGCAGCTCGGGGTCGATCGCGCCGAGCTTCAGGTTTTCGTGGCGGTCTCGGCCCGAGCCGAACGGATCCTTGGAGCCGTTGCAGTGCACGAGATCGATGCGGCCGGTGGCTGCTTTCACCCGGTCGACGATGCCGTCGAGGTCCTCGCCGGCCGCGTGCGCGTGACAGGTGTCGAGGCAGAAGCCGACCCCGAACTCACCGACCGCTTCGAAGAGCCGCGCGATGATGTCGAGGTGGCGGGCGCAGGCGTTCTCGCCGCCCGCCGTGTTCTCGATGAGGATCGGCAACGGGAACTGCTCGCGCTCGAACGTCTTGCGCCAGTTGTCGATGCCGAGCTGGATGTCGTCGCCATCGTTGAGGTGGCCGCCGTGCACGATCAGCCCTTTGGCGCCGATCGCGGCCGCCGCCTCGGCGTGCTGCGAGATGATCTTGCGGCTCGGCACGCGGATCTTGTTGTTGAGGGTGGCGACGTTCACGAGGTACGGCGCGTGGATGTAGATGTCGACGT
>JAVEEB010000058.1 GCA_030840665.1 Frankiaceae bacterium
AACTGCTGACGATCAAGTCCGACGACGTGCTCGGCCGCGTGAAGGTCTACGAGGCCATCGTCAAGGGCGAGAACATCCCCGAGCCCGGCATCCCCGAGTCCTTCAAGGTGCTCATCAAGGAGATGCAATCCCTCTGCCTCAACGTCGAGGTCCTCAGCAGTGACGGCGTGTCCGTCGAGCTGCGTGACACCGACGAGGACGTGTTCCGCGCGGCAGAAGAGCTCGGTATTGACCTGTCACGGCGCGAGCCGAGCAGCGTCGAAGAGGTGTAACCGCGCACTGCGGCGGGGGCTGAGAGGCCCTCGCCGCGGACGCCGTACACCATTCGCAAGTAAGCAATACGAACCCTGAAAGAGGGACTCGACACAGTGCTCGACGTCAACTTCTTCGATGAGCTGCGCATCGGCCTTGCGACCGCGGACGACATCCGTCAGTGGTCCTACGGCGAGGTGAAGAAGCCCGAAACCATCAACTACCGCACGCTCAAGCCGGAGAAGGATGGCTTGTTCTGCGAAAAAATCTTCGGTCCCACGCGGGACTGGGAGTGCTACTGCGGCAAGTACAAGCGCGTGCGCTTCAAGGGGATCATCTGCGAGCGCTGCGGCGTCGAGGTGACCCGCGCGAAGGTTCGCCGTGAGCGCATGGGCCACATCGAGCTCGCCGCACCGGTGACCCACATCTGGTACTTCAAGGGCGTCCCCTCGCGCTTGGGCTACCTCCTCGACCTTGCCCCCAAGGACCTCGAGAAGATCATTTACTTCGCGTCGTACGTCGTGACGTCCGTCGACTCCGAGGCGCGTCACCGCGACCTCGCGTCGATCGAGACGCAGATCGCCGTCGACCGGACGCGCATCGAAGCGTCGCGGGACGCCGCTGTCGAGGAGCGCACCAAGCGCCTCGAGGGTGACCTCGCGACACTCGAAGCCGAGGGCGCGAAGGGCGACGTGCGCCGCAAGGTGCGCGAAGGCGCCGAGCGCGAGATGCGTCAGCTGCGCGACCGTGCGCAGCGTGAGCTCGACCGCCTGGTCGAGGTCATCGACACGTTCCGCAAGCTGGAGCCGAAGACGCTCATCGCTGACGAGCTCCTGTTCCGCGAGCTCCGCGACCGCTTCCACGGTTACTTCGACGGTGGCATGGGCGCCGAGGCGCTGCAGAAGCTGCTGACGACGTTCGACCTCGAAGCAGAGGCCGAGAACCTCCGCGAGACGATCCGCAGCGGCAAGGGCCAGAAGAAGGCCCGCGCGCTCAAGCGCCTCAAGGTCGTCAGCGCGTTCCTCAACACGCGCAACAGCCCCAACGGCATGGTCCTCGACTGCGTCCCGGTGATCCCGCCGGACCTGCGCCCGATGGTCCAGCTCGACGGTGGCCGCTTCGCGACGTCGGACCTCAACGACCTGTACCGCCGCGTCATCAACCGCAACAACCGCCTCAAGCGTCTCCTCGACCTCGGTGCCCCCGAGATCATCGTCAACAACGAGAAGCGCATGTTGCAGGAAGCGGTCGACGCCCTGTTCGACAACGGCCGTCGTGGCCGGCCGGTCACGGGCCCGGGCAACCGTCCCCTCAAGTCCCTGAGCGACATGCTCAAGGGCAAGCAGGGTCGTTTCCGCCAGAACCTGCTCGGCAAGCGCGTCGACTACTCCGGCCGTTCCGTCATCGTCGTCGGCCCGACGCTCAAGCTGCACCAGTGCGGCCTGCCGAAGCAGATGGCGCTCGAGCTGTTCAAGCCGTTCGTCATGAAGCGGCTCGTCGACCTCAACCACGCGCAGAACATCAAGAGCGCCAAGCGCATGGTCGAGCGTGCCCGCCCGGTCGTGTGGGACGTGCTCGAAGAGGTCATCACCGAACACCCGGTGTTCCTCAACCGCGCACCCACGCTGCACCGTCTCGGCATCCAGGCCTTCGAGCCGAAGCTCGTCGAGGGCAAGGCCATCCACCTGCACCCGCTCGTCTGCACGGCGTTCAACGCCGACTTCGACGGCGACCAGATGGCTGTCCACCTGCCGCTGTCGGCTGAGGCGCAGGCCGAGGCCCGCATCCTCATGCTGAGCACCAACAACATCCTGTCGCCGGCTCACGGTCGCCCGATCGCGGCGCCGACGCAGGACATGGTGCTGGGGCTCTACTTCCTCACCGCGCACCGCGAAGGCACCGTCGGCGAGGGCCGGATCTTCGGCTCCGTCGCGGAAGCGATCATGGCGTACGACGCCAAGCAGGTCGACATGCAGGCGCTCGTCAAGATCCGCCTGCGTGACAACTTCGCCGTCGACAACGGGCCGCACCACCCGGCCTGGGTCGCCCCCGAGGGCTGGGTCCCCGGCGAGCCCGTGCTCGTCGAGACCACGCTCGGCCGCTGCCTGTTCAACGAGGCGCTGCCGGTCGACTACCGCTTCATCAACCACGAGGTGGCCAAGCGCGAGCTCGGCACGGTCGTCAACGACCTCGCGGAGCGCTACCCCAAGGTGCAGGTCGCGGCATGCCTCGACGCGCTGAAGTCCAGTGGCTTCCACTGGGCGACGCGCGCCGGCATCACGATCTCCATCGAGGACGTCGTCACGCCTCCGCGCAAGCAGGAGATCCTCGACAAGTACGAGACGCAGGCCGAGAAGGTCCAGAAGCAGTACGAGCGCGGTGTCATCACCGACGACGAGCGCCGTCAGGAGCTCATCGAGATCTGGACCAAGGCGACCGCTGAAGTTGCCAAGGAGATGGAGCTCAACTTCCCGAAGTGGAACCCCGTTTACATCATGGTCAACTCGGGCGCCCGCGGAAACATGATGCAGGTGCGTCAGATCGCCGGCATGCGTGGTCTCGTGGCCAACCCGAAGGGCGAGATCATCCCGCGCCCGATCAAGTCCAACTTCCGCGAAGGCCTCTCGGTCCTCGAGTACTTCATCTCCACCCACGGTGCCCGCAAGGGTCTCGCCGACACCGCTCTTCGTACCGCTGACTCGGGTTACCTCACCCGGCGCCTCGTCGACGTCTCCCAAGACGTCATCGTCCGTGAGGACGACTGCGGCACCGAGCGCGGCATCAAGCTCCCGATCGGCGTGCCGGGCGCGGACGGCAAGCTCTCGCGCCACCCGCACGTGGAGAGCACCGTCTTCGCGCGCAGCCTGTCCGAGGACGTCACCGTCGGTGGCAAGCTCATCGCCTCACCCGGCACCGACCTCGGCGACGTCATGCTCAACGCGCTGCTCGAGGCCGGCGTCGAAGAGGTCAAGGTCCGCTCGGTCCTGACCTGCGAGAGCAAGGTCGGCACGTGCGCGATGTGCTACGGCCGTTCACTGGCCGCCGGCAAGCTCGTCGACGTCGGCGAGGCTGTCGGCATCGTCGCGGCCCAGTCGATCGGTGAGCCCGGCACGCAGCTGACCATGCGTACCTTCCACACCGGTGGTGTGGCCGGTGAGGACATCACGCACGGTCTTCCGCGTATCGTCGAGCTCTTCGAAGCCCGCAAGCCCAAGGGTGTCGCGCCCATCTCCGAGGTCGCCGGTCGTATCAAGATCGACGACAGCGGCAAGGCGCGTCAGCTCGTCGTGACGCCGGACGACGGTGCGGAAGAGATCGCGTACCCGGTGTCCCGCCGTGCGCGTCTGCGCATCGCGGACGGCGACCACGTCGAGGTCGGCCAGCAGCTGACCGAAGGCGCCGTCGACCCGCACGAGGTGCTGCGCATCCTCGGCCCGCGTCGCGTGCAGATCCACCTGGTCCAGGAGGTCCAGGAGGTCTACCGCTCGCAGGGTGTGTCGATCCACGACAAGCACATCGAGATCATCATTCGCCAGATGCTCAAGCGCGTGAACGTCCTCGAGGCAGGCTCGACGAGCTTCCTCCCGGGCGCACTCGCCGAGCGCACCCTCTTCGAGGCGGAGAACCGCCGCGTCGTCGCCGAGGGTGGTGAGCCCGCCAGCGGTCGTCCGGTGCTCATGGGCATCACGAAGGCCTCGCTGGCCACCGAGTCCTGGCTGTCGGCCGCTTCCTTCCAGGAGACGACGCGCGTCCTCACCGACGCCGCCATCTCCGCGAAGAGCGACCCGC
Source organism: Frankiaceae bacterium (assembly GCA_030840665.1). Taxonomy (GTDB): domain Bacteria; phylum Actinomycetota; class Actinomycetes; order JAVEEB01; family JAVEEB01; genus JAVEEB01. The sequence continues at coordinate 4,042 of JAVEEB010000058.1, forward strand.
TGCTCGGCCTCAAGGAGAACGTCATCATCGGCAAGCTCATCCCCGCCGGGACCGGCCTGCCGCGCTACCACAACATGCGTATCGAGCCGACCGAGGAAGCCCGCGCTGCGGTCTACTCGATGGCTGGGTACGACGAGGCGAGCTACGCGTTCGGTGGCGGGTCCGGCGAGGCCGTGCGCCTCGAGGACTTCGACTACGGCGACTACCGCAGCTAAGGCCTCACCTCGTTCCGCAGATGGCGGGCTCGCTCCTTTCGGGAGCGGGCCCGCTGTCCGTTGTGCCGCCCGCCGGCCCGCCAGCCGCCCCCGTGCCGCTTCCCGTACGCCCCCGCCGCTGCGCGTAGGCATTGCGCGCTCCCGGGCGCGCGGAATGCCTACGTGCCGGGCCGGCGACCCGACGGATTCGCTCCCGCGTGTATCAGGAGCGGGCCGGCCCGCTCATAACTACGTGAGCCGGTGCAGGGGGGCACCGGCACACAGCGGTAACTCGGCGCCGACGGCTTCGGTCAGCGGCGGCGATCTCGGGGGTAAGCATGCGCGTCACTTGCCGGCTCCGGCCCGGCCGGCAGGTGACGCGCGTGCCCGGGCCACCACCGGTTCGTCACGGCCAGTGACGCTCCATGACCGTTATCAGTCGCTATGGTGTATCCGTGCGCAGCTCGGAGGGCCTTACAACGCTCGTGGCCCGGGCCGCGAGCGGGGAGCAGGACGCCTGGGACGCGCTGGTCGACCGCTTCGAGAACCTGCTGTGGTCGGTCGGCCGTGCGCATCGACTCAATACCGCGGACGCGGCCGACGTCGTGCAGACGACCTGGTTGCGGCTGCTCGAAAACCTTGGCCGCATCGAGGACCCGGAGCGCCTCGCCGGTTGGCTCGTCACGACCGGTCGACGCGAGTGTCTGCGGACGCTGCGACGCGCCGGACGCGAAGTCTTGGACGACACCGCCCTCGATGTCGTCGACGAAACGGCGCCCGCCCCCGACGCCGCGCTGCTCGAACGGGAACGCGACGCCGCACTCTGGGGGTTTTTCGCCCAGCTTCCCGAGCGTTGTCAGCGACTGCTGCGGATCCTGGTGGCGGTCGAGTCGACCGCGTACGCCGAGGTGTCAGTGGCGATGGGCATGCCCGTCGGGGCGATCGGACCCACTCGAATGCGTTGCCTGCACAAGCTGCGAATGCTGGCTTCAGGAGCCGGCGACCTCACGGAGGGGAGCCCCGGATGACACCCGACGACGAACAGTTGTTGAGGGAGCTGAGTGTCGCGGCGCGACAGGCCGACCCCATCCCCGACCAGGTGCAGATTCTGGGTCGCGCCAGCTTCGGGCTGAGCCGGCTCGACGCCGAGCTCGCCCAGCTCACGAGTGACTCGGACGAGCTTCTTACCGGTGTACGAAGTGCAGGCACCGACGTGCGGCTCCTCACCTTCGAAGCCGAGGGTCTCGTCATCGAAGCGCAAGTCTCCGCAGCCGGAGCGCGCAGGTCCGTGCTCGGGCAGGTCATCGACGTGGACATCGCGGCCGGCACTGTCAGCCTTGAAACCGCTTACCTGTCGCGCAGCGACGCGACGCTCGACGACGTCGGTGCCTTCCGGTTCGAGGGCCTCGCGGCCGGCACTGTGCGGCTCGTCGTCACCTTGCTGAGCGGCCGGAGTGTCGCCACGCGGTGGTTCCGGCTGTGAGGTCCGCCGCGGTGTGAGGGGCTGGGAGGCGGATCACGGTGTGACGGGCTGCGAGGCGGATCACGGTGTGATCGGCGTGCCGCCCAGGATGCGGAGTGCAACCCCGTAGTCCGGCAACCGGTGGCCTTCCGCCAACAGCGCGCGCAGGACCGTCCGTGGCGTCGCCGACGTGTCGCCTGCCGCGCGTGTCTCGGTCAGGCGGCGGGCCACCTCGGCCGCGACCTGCGGGGCGGCAAACGACGTGCCCGTCCAGACTGCCCACGGCGACGAATCCGCCATCGGCCAGTCGTCCGGAGGTCCCGCGCTCGCCGGGCTCAGCTGGGGGGACTCCTTGCCGCGCACGTACGTCGACACGACCCCCTCGGCGACGGTCGAAACGTCCACCCAGTGGCCGTGGCTCGACCAGGCGGCCGGCTTGAGCTCGGCAGTCAGCCCGGCAACGGCAACGACGCGCCGGAAGGCGGCCGGCCAGCACGGGCGCGTGTCGCCGAAATTGCCTGCGGCGGCGACGAGCAGCACGTCGTCGTGGCCGCTCTCGCTGAGCATCTCGAAAGCCACCTGGAGTGCCAGCAGCGGTTGGTCATCGACGGTTTGTGCGCCGAGTGAGAGGTTCACGATTTCGGCGCCCTGCTCCCGAACGGCGCGCAGCAGCGTCTCGGCGACGGTGACCTCGCTGCCGATGCCATCGCTGTCCATCGCGCGATACACGTGGACGACCCCATGTGGGTCGACCTGCTGGACGACCCCGGTCGCGAAGGCGCCGTGCCCCGCGGCGGCGTCGAGGAGCCCGTCGCCGCCGGGCGCGGGAAATGCGTCGAGCGCGTCGATGTTGTCCGCCGTCGCCAGCGGAGATTGCCAGTCGTGCTCGTGGCCCTTGGTGGCAACCCCGGTGTCGATGACCGCGACGCGCGTGGCGCCGTCCCGCTGGCGGGGCGCGGCGAGCGGGTTGGCCAGCAGGGTGCGGGCGGGGCCGCCCTCGCCCTTGCACACGATGCCCAGCGGCACGATGTGGTCGACCGACGCCTCGAAGCCCTGGTGGCGGACCGTCCGCGCGAGGTCGACCAGCGCGTCCGCCGACAGCTTGTTGCCGCGCAGCTGCAGAAGCCGACCCTCGAGCCGCTGCTGCGGCGGCCCGACCTGCGCCACGAGCTGCGCGAAGAGCTCCGGGGCGCGTTGTTCCAGGTCCGGTCGTACCAGGAGGACACCCCGCACGACGGGCGTCCCGTCGCGCGCGCCAGCCTTGGCGATGTCGAACTGCTCGACCTTGTCGCCGGCCTCGCGGCGGCGCTCCAGGATCAGGTGCGTGATCCGCTCCTGGAAGCCGCGAGAGCCGCGGCCGTTCAGCAGGGCTGCATGCTGGCGGCGGACCGCGCCGGCGTCCGCTGCCCGCTGGTCGCGGCTCCGCGCGTCGCCGGCGTTCGAGCTCTGACGATCCTCGTGCTGCATGGAGATCCCCCGCGGTGTGATCCACTAGCGCCTGATGGAAAGGCCGACGTCGATCGGGGCCCCGATGCACGACACTGCCACAGACGCCGTCGATCTTGTAGCCCTCGCGGACGCCGTGTATGACGGTGTCGCCGCCGACCCTGCCGTCTTCGGGGAACAGGCGGCCCGGCTCGTCCAGCGCG
>JAVEEB010000102.1 GCA_030840665.1 Frankiaceae bacterium
GCTCTCCTGGCCGCGGCGGGCCTCGTCACCGCCGGGAAGTTGATCAGCCGGCAGGCCGGGTCGCACCGAAAAAGCCGTCCCAGTACACATTTTCCTCGCGTACGAAGGCCCCACTGTGCGGAGCGGCGAGCATGCGGCCATTGCCAAGGTAGATCGCGACGTGGTGGATCGTGTTGGCGTTCGTCAGGTCGGTCGCCCAGTAGAGGAGGTCACCGGGCGCCAGTTGGGACAGGGCGACGGGCGGTCCGGCGAACCATTGCTGGGCCGCCGTGCGCGGGATGGCGACACCCGCCTGCCGGTACGCCCAACTCGTGAGCCCCGAGCAGTCGAACGTGTCGGGACCCGTGGCTCCCCAGACGTAGGCGAGACCCAGGCGCGTGCGGGCGGCGGCGATGGCTGCGAGCGCCGCTGATGTCGGCTGGGCGCCGTCGTGGACCTGCTGCTGCGCGGCCGCGGCGGCCTGGGCTGCGGCGACGCGACGGGCGAATTCTTCCGCTGCCGCCTTTGCGGCTGCCGCCTCTTGCTCGGCCACCAGCCGTTGCACTTCCGAGTCGGCGGCGCCGAGCAGAGCCTCGGCCTTGTCGGTCGCGGCGCGCGCCGAATCGGCGAGGCGCCCCGCATCCCGTTCCAAGGCGCTCTGCTTGTCGCGCAGGGCGTTCAGCTTGGCCTGTTGCTTGTCGACCTCCGCCAGGGAGGCCGCGCCGTCCGTGATGACCGATTGGTCGCCGGAGATGACGGTGCGCGCCATCTGCAGCCGGTCGTACATGTCGACGACCCCGTCGCCGCTGAGGACGTTGGAATAGATGCCGAGTTCGCCACCGGATTGATAGAGGGCGATGATCCTGCCGGCCGCGAGGCTCCGGTCGGCGTCGGCCTTCTTCTCCAGGCCAGCCAGCTGCTCTTCGCCTTGCAGGTACTGGGACACGGAGTCGGCGACCGCGGCCTGCGCGGCGTCGTAGGACTCCGTCGCAACTTCAGCCTTGACCCGCAACTGGGCGACGGTCACCCGGAGCTCCGCGGCGCGGACCTTGGCGTCCTTGACGACGTCCGCGGCGGCGGTGCCCGAGGACAGCTGCAGGGTCGCGACACTCACGAACGCGACGGCAACGCGAAGGACATGCGCGCGCGTGTGACGCGCGCTCATCATGGCGCGGCCGCCGAGCCCGACGGAGCGGTTGCCGTACCCAGGCTTGTGATGACCCCGAACTTGCGCAACGGCGAGAGATGCTCGAGGGCGACGGTCTGCGCGGTGCGTGTCAGCTTCAGGGAGACGTTCCCGGCCTTGTCCACCCGGAACGAGTGCTTGTCGATGGTCTCTTCGTTGCCGGTGGCGACCATGAGAGCCGCCGCGTACGCGTCCGCGGTGCTGTGCCGCACCGCGAAGGCCTGGCTGGCGTTCGAGGCGGCCAGGTCGGCGTCTCCCTGGGCGCCGAAGTGGGCCCGCACGACGCTGACGCAGTCGATGAGCGCGACACCGACGATCGCGAAGATGACAAGGAGGCGGGTCAGCCAGCCGACCACCACATCCCCACGGTCGTTCGACATCCGCGCAGTCACTCGCACCCGCTCCTCCACGTGAACCATGTGGGGTTGAGGTCGGCGCGGGATCACCGTGCCTTGAGCGACCGGACGGGTAGTGCGAGCGGTCAGCCCGAGCGATGGGTGACGACGGCCACCAGGTCACGGACCTCGGTGACCCTCATCCGGTCGGCGAGGACGACGACGACGACCGCCGCCGCTGCTGACCCGGCCAGCACCGCAGCGAGGCACGCCAGGGTGCCCTGCCCGAGCGTGTGGGCGGCGAGCTGGGCGAGGCCGAAGGCGACTGCCGCTCCCACCCCCCCAGCCACGAACAGGCGGACGAGTGTGCGGAGGGTCGCGGCTGTGCCGAGCCGACCCAGCCGTGCCGAGAGGACCCGGGTGGTGATGACCCAGCCGACCCAGTACGAGAGCGCGAAGCCGCCGGCCAGGCCGTACACGCGTTCGTTGGCGGGCAGGATCGCGTAGAGCACCAGGTCCGCCACGATGTTGACCGCGTTGATGGCGATGTTGATGAGAGCCGGGGTGCGCGTGTCCGCGAACGAGTAGAAGGCTCGCAACTGCAGCTGAAATGCGCTGAACGGAACGATGCCCAGAGCGAAGACCGCTACCGCTGTGCCGATTGCGCCAGCGTCCGCCACCGAGCGACCGTGACCGAACAGCAACTGCCCCAGCGGCGCGTGCAGCGCGATGAGGAGCAGAGAGGCCGGCATGAGGACGACGCAGGACAGCCGGGTGCCGCGGGCCAGGTCGCGCGCCACCTCCGCAAGCCTGCCGTCCGTCGCGTGCCGGCTCATCTGGGGCAGCAGCGCGCTGATGACGGACACCGCGACGATCGCGTGGGGCAGCGAGAACACCAGGAATGCGTTGATATAGACGGTGAACCCGAACCCGGGTTGCGTCTTGGTGAGCAACGTCGACAGCTTCAGGACGACGGTGAAGGCGGCCTGGTTCGCAACGACGTATACGAGAGTCCACCCGCCGAGGCGCGCGGCTTCTCGCAGGCCGACCCCGCGCACATTGACAGTCAGCCGCAACGGAAAGCCGACGCGGCGCAGCGCGGGCAGCAGGGCGATGGTTTGCAGCACGATGCCCGCGGTCGTGCCGGCTCCCAGCAGGAGGACCTGGTTGTTGGTCAGCGTCGTCAGCCGGGGGCCGTTCGTCGTTGCCATGAACGCGAACAACGTGGCGATGACGACCAGGTTGTTGAGGACGGGCGCCCACATCGGAGCGGCAAACGAACCGCGGGTATTGAGAATTGCGCCGATCATGGCGCCGACGCCGTAGAAGAAGATCTGCGGCAGGAAGAAGCGTGCGAAGGCGGTGCCGATGCGGAGTTGGTCGCCCTTCGGGTGGCTGAGGAGCAGCTGCATCAGCTGGGGAGCGAACGCGACGGCAAGGAGCGTCGCCACGGCGAGGACCCCGATGACGGCGCTGAGCAAGCGGCACGCGTAGAGCTCGCCGTCTGCTTCGCTGTCGCGCCCGGCGCGGACGAGTAGCGGCACCAGGACGGACGTCAGCACGCCGCCCAGTAGCAACTCGTACACGATGTTGGGCACGTTGTTCGCGACGTTGTAGGCGTCGCCCAGCGAACCCGTGCCAAGCACAGCGGCGAGCACGAGCGTGCGGACGAGGCCGGTGACGCGCGACAGGATCGTGCCGATGGCCATTGTCCGGCTGCTTCGCAGCAGGCCCGCGTCGCTGGTGGCGGCGGTCACGCGAGCGCGCCGCGAGCGGCGTAGTACTTCCAGAAGCGGCGCACCAGGCGGACCGCCACGACCAGGAACAGCAAGCCCATGAGAATCAACGTCACAAGGAGCACGGTGCCGCCGGAGCCCGTCGAGTGAACCTGCAACGGAACCCAGCTCAACGTCTGCCCACTAGGGGTGAGCAGCGACACGACGACGTCGAAACGCACCGATCCGACCGCCGGGATGTTCGCCGGCAGGAACAGCGGGGTGCGGTCGTGCGCCTTGACGGGCACGTTGTCGGCGCGCACCACGTCCATATACGCAGTGTTGACGGCCTTGAGTTGCACGCGCACGCCGTGCACGCCCTGGTCGAGCCCGTTGGTGATCGTGAGTGGGATCTTGGCCGACTTCGACAGCAACGTCAGGGCTTGGCCGGACGTGAGGACCGACACCTTCTTGATCCAGTCCTCGACCGCGCTGGAGGCGCTCGCCCGCACGGTCTCGGCCATGCGGGGGTCCTGCCGCCAGGAGGCTGAATAGGTGCGCAGGAGTCCGCGATCGGTGGGCGCGAGCACGTCGGGAAAGTCGAGGATCGATCCCAGCATCGCGAGACGGCCCCGGGTGGCGTACGAAGCGCTGATGACCGCGCGCGACACCTCCGCGGACTTGGCGGAGTTGGAGTAGGTCAGGGGACCGCGATCGGTCGGGTCGACCGGGTGGCGGAGCGCGTCGTCGACGGTGATGCCGTTGAGCCACGGCACCTGGCCGGTCAGCGCCAGAAGCCCGCTGAGGAAGGCCGTGTTGGTCGGGTGCCGGGGCGGCAGCAGCAGGATGTCGCGGGCGTTCGAGGGGGCCTCCGCGGTGATCATCGCCGTCTCCGCGAGGAAGCGCTGCTGGGCCAGACCGACGTCGTCCGCGGACGGGTCGGCGGCGATGAGCCCGTCGAGCGTCTGGTCGCTGACGAGAGGCTGGACCGTCCCGCCGCCCGCGACGAGTGACGGGCCCTGCATCCCAGGGGTGGCCGTGAGCTCGAGCGGATCGCGGACGGGCAGGGCGTTGTCCGACAGGACCACGGCCGACACCTGCTGCCGGGCGAGGATGTCCAAGGTGTCCTGCGTCAGGCTCCCGCCGACCGGCCAGACGATCGACGGCGCCACCTGCCGGGACAGAACCGTGCGGAAAACGCTGTCGGCGTCGGTGCTCGGCCGCAGGACGCGGCTCACCTCGTCAGCGCGTCCGGCTCGGGCAAGGGCGACCAGGTCGGCGTCCGCGTAGGGCAGCGGGATGACCGGACTGGTGCCGACTGCGGCCGTGATGGCCGTCAGCCATTGCGCCGCCGTCTGCACGCTCGCGGCCGAGCCGCGGCGGGTGACCGCGCCGTCGTGCACGACGTAGCCGCCCGCCATCGACTGGGCGGACTCGAGTAGGTCGGGGTCGATGGCCCACGTCACGGGCACCGGGCGCCTGATCAGCTTCTCGACCACGGGCGCCGTCTGGGGTTTCACGGCGGTGGCCGCCCCCGACCCGGGCAGGGGGGCCGCCGCCGGCGGGAGTCTGGGGGCGATCGCGCCCCGTTGCTTGGCTGCTCTGGCGGCCCCCGCGACGAGCGCGCCGAGCCGCCCGTCCGGGGCCAGGGCCGTGGCGAGCGTGTCGTCCAGGAACGTGTCCCCGCTGGTCGCCGTCGGTAGCGGAGGCGCCGCGCCCTCGGTGGGTGACGG
>JAVEEB010000131.1 GCA_030840665.1 Frankiaceae bacterium
CTACCTCATCGCGCAGCCCCACCGACTCAAGTATCTCGACGATGTCTTGAGTTACATCCTGTCCCACGACGGCGTGTGGGCGACCACGGGCGACGAGATCGCGGACTGGTACACCGCGCATCATCGCGACGAGCATCTCGCACACATCGCCGGCAACAGCCGGCCCATCACGTTGCTCTCCAGCGACAGGGACCGCGTCGCCGCGGAGTGACACCCGGCTCCTTCCCGTAGGCACGCCGACAACAGGTCGGCGGCCCTCCCCGCCTAGCGCGGGTCGTTCTCGACACCATTTCGGAGGCGTCACATGCGCATGCTCGAATCAGGATCGTGCTGATGGTCGCTCCCGCGATCCTTGCCGAGGACAGCACGGCAGCGGGCCGCCATTGGCGGGTCCTGTCGGTGACCTGCCTGGGCATGACGCTGACGTTCCTCAACACCAGCACCCTCACGATCGCGCTGCCCGTGCTGACCCGGCACTTTCACGCCAGCTCGACGCAGGCGACCTGGTTCGTGTTGAGCTACCTGCTCGTGAACACGGCGCTGATCCTCAGTTTTGGCCGGATCACCGACCTCGTCGGCCGGAAGGCCCTCTACATGTCGGGCCTGGCCATCATCACGCTGGCGAGCCTCGCGTGTGCATTCGCGCCGACCGCAAACGCGCTGATCGCGCTGCGCGCCATTCAGGGGATCGGCGGTGCGGCCATCCTCGCGAACACGACAGCGTTGCTCGTCGACGCCTTCCCGGACCGGCTCCTCGCTCTCGGGCTGAGCCTCAACGTCACGGCGGCGTCCGCGGCGAACGTCGTCGGGCCCGCCGTCGGTGGGGTCCTCGTCGGGACGCTCGGCTGGCGCTCCGTGTTCTGGTTCAACTTTCCGGTCGGCGTTCTGGGGCTCTGGTGGGCCAAGCGGGTGCTGCCATCGCGAGGGGCGATGCGCCGCGTCGCGGAGCGCTTCGACTACGCGGGTGGCCTGCTGACGTTCCTCATCCTGGCGCTGGTCGTGTTCGTCCTCAGCAACGGCAACGAGATGGGCTGGACCGGCACGACGACGCTGATGCTGAGCGCGCTGACAGCCCTGCTCGTCGTCGTGCTCGTGCAGGTCGAGCGACGCGCGACGCATCCCCTCATCGACGGAGTCCTCTTCCGGAGCCGCGCCCGGTCGATGGCGTATGCCGCGACGACGATGATGTCGGTCGCACAAGCTGCCGTCGCCCTGCTGATCTCCCTGTTCCTGCAGACGATTCAAGGCGCCAGCCCCCTGGAAGCCGGCCTCTGGATCACCCCGCTCGCCGCGGGAATCATGGTCGCGTCCCCCTTCGCGGGGAGGATGGCGAGCCGCATCGAGCCGCGCAAGCTGTCCAGCTCGGGGTTCGCCCTCACCGCGGCCGGCCTCGTGACGCTGGCGATCGGGCTGCGGCTCGACTCGTCGCGGCTGTTCATCGGCGTGACCACGGCGGCGATCGGCGTCGGCTGCGGCATCTTCCAGGCACCCAACACCGCCTCGCTGATGGCGGGCGTTCCCGCGGGCCGCCGGGGAATCGCCAGTGCGCTGCGGTCGACGCTGCAGTGCACCGGGCAGGTGTTGAGCACCGCCATCGCGCTGGCGATCGTCACCGCGTCGGTGTCGCCGATCGAACGGCAGTCCTTCTACTCCGGCCTCATCGACCCTGCACGCAGCTCGGTGTTCGTCGACGGATTCCGCATGGCGTTCGTCGTGCTGTCGGCACTGTGCACTGTGGGGATCGGGGCGTCCCTGCTGCGCGGCGGCCGCGACGTGGCGGCGGAAGACACCGTGTGGGCCGGCGAGCGGGTCCTGGCTAGCTGACGCGGTGCACGCGCTCGGCGGCGAACGTCACCGTCAACCGATCGTGCCGGTGCCGCGCGTAGCCGACCAGCAGGACCTCGCCGTCGTCGCCTCGGACGATCGACTCGGTGAACAGCAGCGGTGACCCCACTCGCACGTGCAGCCACTCGGCGCTGCTGGCGTCCGCCGCGACCGCCGACACGGCCCGGACTGCCGAGTGCACGTTGCGAAGGAAGCGCGTCTCGATCAACTCGTAGATGTCGCCGCCGGCATCAGCGGCATCGAGGCTCTCCCCGTCGTGCAGCGGGAGGAAGTACGTGTGCAGCCCCCGGACCTGCCCCGCGTGGACTGACAGGCGTTCGAAAACCGCGATAGCGGTGGACAGCGGGGAGAACGCGAACGTCTCCTGCAACGGCTGCGGGATGTGATCCCACAGCCGGAAGCCGATGACGTCCGCCGTCGACTGGATGAGCAGGTCCTGCGCGGGATTCGTGAAGTCCAGCAGACGATCCGAGGAGTGACGTGACGGGAACGTGTGGGTGAAGCTGCCCGCCCCGACCCTGCGCTCGATGCGATGCTCGTCGGCCAGCAGCCGAAGGCCTTCCCGCACACCATTGCGGGAGACCCCGTACGCGCGCGAAAGGGCATGTTCTTCGGGGAGCCGCCGCGGAACGTCGCCGACCTGTGAGAGCGCCGTGTTGAGGATGTCACGCAGTCGCCGTGCAACATCGCGACGCTGGTCATGACGATCGAGCTTCAGCAGATCTTGCTTTGCGGCTGGCATTTGCACATGTTAGTGGCGG
>JAVEEB010000191.1 GCA_030840665.1 Frankiaceae bacterium
ACGACGGTGCCGCCGAGCACGACGCCGCCTCGCCGTACCCGATCGTGCGGGCGCCCACGAACATGCTGTTGCCGACGCGAACGGCGACCACCCAGGCGGTCACGCTCCTGCGGCAACACGAGTGCGATGCCGTCTGGTTCGGCGCGGCGGCGCCGCTGGGCTTAATGGCCCCGTCCCTGCGGGCTGCGGGCGCCCGGCGCCTGGTGGGGACGACCCACGGCCACGAGATCGGCTGGGCCGCGCTGCCCGTCGCGCGCCAGATGCTGCGCCGCATCGGCCGGCACCTGGACGTGACGACGTACCTCGGTGAATACACGCGCAGTCGCCTGGCCCGCGCGCTGCCCGCCGGCGTGCGCCTCGAGCAGCTGACACCGGGTGTGGACGTCGGCCTGTTCCGGCCGGACGTCGACGGGACTGCGGTGCGCGAGCGGTACGGGCTGACGGGCCGGCCTGTCGTGGTGTGCGTCTCCCGGCTCGTGCCACGCAAGGGGCAGGACACGCTCATCGATGCCTGGCCCCGGGTGCTGGCCGTCGTACCCGATGCTCTGCTGTTGCTCGTCGGTGGCGGGGCGGGGCAGGCCGACCTGGAGAAGCGCGCCAGCGAACGGGGGATCGCGCACGCGGTCGTCATCACCGGAGGGGTGCCGTGGACCGAGCTACCGGCGCACTTCGCCGCTGGCGACGTGTTCGCCATGCCGTGCCGCACCCGCTGGGGTGGCTTTGACGTGGAGGGCCTCGGGATCGTCTACCTCGAAGCGTCCGCCACGGGCCTGCCGGTCGTCGCGGGCAACTCGGGCGGCGCGCCGGACGCCGTTCTCGAGGGCAAGACCGGGCTCGTGGTCGACGGGACCGATACGGCGGCGACCGCGGCGGCGATCGTCTCGCTGCTGGTCGATGGCGAGCGGCGCCGCGCCATGGGTGCCGCGGGGCGCGCGTGGGTGGAGGAGCGCTGGCAGTGGGAGCAGATCGCCGCACGCCTGCGCGGCTGGTTGTTCGAGGCCTGAGCGTTCGTCGGGGCGGTCAAGGTCCCGGCGCGGGTTGCCGAGGAACCAAGCATGGTCGACCCGCGCTGCCCCAACTGCTCCGCGCGCGTGCCAGCCGACGCCGACTGGTGTTCGCTGTGTTACGCGAGCCTGCGAGCGCAGCCCGCCCCTGCCCAGGTCGCGGAGCAGCCCGCCCCGGCCTATGCGGCATCGGTCGCGTACGACCCGCTGACCGCGCCTGTGTCCCTGCTTGCCGAACTGAGCGAGCTTGCCGGCGACGCGTCACCCGTGCCGGTCAGGACCGGCCGTCACGCAGCGCGTCACGCCGCGCCTCAGACCGGGCATCAGGCTGGGCCTCAGGCTGGGCCTCAGGCTGGGCCTCCGGCCGCGTATCCGGCCGCCTATCTGGCGCCGCGCGCCGCGACCTGGCCGTGCCGCAAGTGCACCGCTGAGGTGCCCATGGAGCAGGACAGCTGTCCCGTATGCGGCGGTGGGTTCCTGGACGCGGGGGAGATCTCGGTCCGGCTGCCGTTGATCGGGGACGCCAAGACTCTCGAGGGCAGCAAGAAGGCCTGGGTCATCGTCGGCGGCGCCTTCGCGATCATCATCGCTTTCCTGGCCTTCGCCATGGTTATCGGGCTGCTTATCTGACCCAGGTCGGCCTCGCGTAATGTCGGCGCCTGCACGCCCACTCGAGGAGCCTTCATGAGCCGTCTCACGACGTCGTCGATCGTCATTGACGCGCCACTCGAGGCTGTCTATCGCGTCATCGTGGATGTGGGCTCCTACCCGGAGTGGATCAGCCAGCTCAAGAGCGCGGAGGTCCTGCAGTCGGACGAGCAGGGCCGGCCGTCGCAGGTGCGGTTCTCGATCGACGCCGGCATGTTCAGCGACGACCTCGTGGTGGCGTACACCTGGTCGGACACCGGCGCCCAATGGCAGTTGGTCAGCGGCACGAAAGTGCGCGAGCAAACGGGCGGCTACCGGTTGGCCGCTGACGGCACGGGAACGTCCGTCGAATACGACCTCCGGCTGGACGTCGACATGCCCATGTTTTCGTTGTTCCGTGGTCAGGCCGAGAGAATGCTGACCGACGCGGCCCTCACCTCTTTGAAGCAGCGGGTCGAATCGCCCAACGGCGGCACGGCACACTAACCGCACCAACCGATTGCAAGGAGGACCGTGGGGCTCACCATTGGCGTCGATGTCGGCGGCACAAAGTTGCTGGGCGGCGTTGTCGACGACGACGGCAACGTGCTCAGTCGCATCCGCAAGCCGACACCTGGCGGCTCGGCCTCCGGTATTGCCGACTCGATCGCGGACCTCATCGAGGAGGCGCGCCAGTCGTACGACGTCTCCGCCGTCGGTATCGGCGTTGCGGGCTTCGTCTCGGAGAACCGATCCACGGTCCGCTTCGCCCCCAACCTCGCCCTCATCAACACCCCGCTGCGCGACGAGGTGGCGGCCCGCGTGGGTCTGCCTGTCGTCGTCGAGAACGACGCGAACGCCGCCGCGTGGGGTGAATATCGGTACGGCGCAGGCCGCGGGCACTCCCACATCGTCCTGATCACCCTCGGCACCGGCGTGGGCGGCGGGTTCGTCTTCGGCGGCAAGCTCTACCGCGGTGGCTTCGGCGTCGGCGCCGAGATCGGGCACGTTCAGATCGTCCCCGGCGGCACGGGTCGACCGTGTGGCTGCGGGCAGACGGGCTGCCTCGAGATGTACGTCAGTGGCCGCGCCCTCGGCCGCCACTCGCGGGAAGCCGTCCTTGCGGACCCGGTCGGCGGCGCTGAGTTGCTGGCCGCCGCCGGCGGCGACATCGAGAAGATCGAGGGACCGATGGTGACCCTCGCGGCCCAGGAGGGCAACGCGCTGGCGATCCGCGTCTTCGCCGAGGTGGGCGCTCTGCTCGGGCAGGGCTTCGCCGACATTGCGGCGTCGCTCGACCCGACGTGTTTCGTCGTCGGCGGCGGCGTGTGCCTCGCGGGCGACATCCTCATCGAACCGGCACGCAAAGCGTTCGCGGCCAACCTGACGGGGGCCGGACACCGGCCGCTGGCGGACGTACGGGCCGCGGTCCTCGGCAACGACGCGGGCCTCATCGGCGCGGCAGACCTCGCCCGCCAGTCCGACTGACTCTGGTCGCCAGCACCCGCAACCCGCAGCCGGCGGCCCGTCTTAAGCGGACGTGGTCACCGTTGACCACTTCCGCTGCACGGGTCCCGCTCGACCAGGCGCTAGACGACCGCGCCGTCGTCGGGCCCGCCCTCTTCGGGGGGCAGCTTGTCACGCATGCGTACGAGGAGCGACGCGCCGCCGCCGAGCGCGCACACCAGCGCCAGCCAGCGCACCGGCGGGTCCACGTACGCGCCGAGCAACCAGATCACGACGAGGAACCCCGCGCCGACCGTCAGCGCCAGCAGGCCGACGACTGTCGCCTTGTCCAGCCGGGGGAGCGGCGGCGGCGGCGGCGGGATGAAGTGATCCTCGACGTCGTCGGGCTCGACGGCAGGGGCTGGCTGTTCCGCGGGCCGAATAAGGCGGCGGCGCACGCCGGCGGGCGGGTCTTCCGGCCGCGCGAAGGCGTCATCCACCGACGGGGCGTCGGCGTCGACGTCCTCCTGGACCGGCCAGGCGCCGACGGGGCTGCCGCCGTCGTCGTCCCAGCCCGCGACGATCTCGGCGAACAGGGTGTCGTCGTCGCGTTCCAGCAGGGCGCTGATGGCGGGCAGGTGCTCGTCGACGAGCCGGCCCGCCTCCTCGCGGCGGGTGGCGTCGACCCAGAGCCTGTCCACGATGTCGAAGCGCGTCGGATCCACGGCGTTCGCGCGCTGGCGTGCGTACGCGGCAATGCCCGCCTCGGCCAGCAGCTGCAGCAGGCGCGGGCTGACGAGCTGGTCGACGTCGCGGAGCACGTCGAACCGTGCGGCCGGGAGACCGTTACTGCGCATCGGTGCCCCTCCCGGAAGATGTGCGGCTCAGACGGTGTACGAAATCGATGCTCGCGGCGAAGATGCGCGGCGCGTCGTAGTCAAGCGTGGCGACGTGGAAGCTGTCTTTCAAGACCACCTCGGTGACGTCGGTCGATGACACGCGCGCGAGGAGCATCTTGCTCGAGATCGGCTCGACGACGTGGTCGTTGGCGCTGCGAAAAACGAGCAGGGGTTGATCAATGCGGTGCAGATCGCCGCGGACGATCGCCCAGAACGCGCGCAGCGAGTCGAACGCGCGCAGGGGGTGCCTGTCGTACGCGAGCTCCACCACGCCCGGCTTGGCGACGTCGTTGCCCGGACCCTTCGTCGAGGCGACGAGGTGCTTGAGGAGGGGCGCCAACTTGGCCGCCCGGCGGGTGGTCGTCAGCGACGGGTTGACCAGCACGAGGCCGGCGACCTCCGCCCCGTGCACCTCCGCGAGGCGCAGGGCCAGGGTGCCCCCCATCGACAGACCCATGACGAAGACTTCGTCACAACGCGACTGGAGGTCGACGAAGGCGGCGTCGACGGCGTCGTACCAGTCAGACCACCGCGTTTTGGCCATGTCGCGCCAGACCGTGCCGTGGCCGGGCAGCAGCGGGCATTCGACCGCGAATCCGGCCTTCGAGAGCCGTTCCGGCCAGGCGCCGAGGCTCTGCGGCGTGCCCGTGTACCCGTGGCAGAGGATGACCCCTGTGCGGTCGCCGGGGATGGTGATCGCGCGGGCGCCCTTGAGCGTGGTCGCGCGGGGTGCGGGTGACATGCCCCGATCGTGTCACGCGGCACGCCGTAAGGCACAGGCCCATTAACGGATGCCGCGGAGCGTGGTCTAGCGTCGTCGTCCTACAGGCTCCACCCCGGGTGGTCTGCGAGGAGTGCGCTTGTTCTACTGGATCATCAAGTCGTTGCTCGCGCCATTCCTGCACCTCGGGTTCCGGCCCTGGGTGCAAGGGCTCGAGAACGTCCCGGACGAGGGCGGCGCGTTGCTTGCGAGCAACCACCTCTCCTTCTCCGACTCGGTGTTCCTGCCGCTCGTCGTGCCGCGCCGGGTGACGTTCCTGGCCAAGAGCGAGTACTTCTTCACCCGCGGCGTGAAGGGTCGCGCGAAGGCGCTGTTCTTCCGGGGGATCGGCTACGTGCCGGTCGAGCGCACCGGTGGCAAGGCCTCGGCCGTCGCCCTGGACGCCGGCCTGTCGTTGCTGCGCAACGGCGAGCTGCTGGGGATCTACCCCGAAGGCACCCGCTCGCCCGACGCGCGGCTCTACCGCGGCAAGACGGGCGTCGCGCGAATGGCGCTCGAGGCGGGGGTGCCCGTCATCCCCGTCGCGATGATCGACACGGAGAAGCTGCAGCCCCCCGGCAAGGTGATGCCCAAGTTCATCCGGCCGGGCGTGATCATCGGCGAGCCCCTGGACTTCTCCCGGTACGCCGGCATGGACACCGACCGCTTCGTCCTGCGCTCCGTCACGGACGAGATCATGTACGCGATCATGAAGTTGTCCGGCCAGGAATACGTGGACGAATACGCGAGCTCGGCCAAGGCGCGCATCGCCCGCGCGGCCAAGCTGAAGGCCGCGGAGCACAAGGCGGCCGAACACCGGCTGGCGGTGGAACGGCGCCACGCTGCGGCCGGGACGACACCCGCTGCGAGCGAGATGGTGGACCCGAGCGCGCCCGAATCGCCGGACGAGACGGGTGCCGCGGAGGCCTGAGCCCCCTGGGGTGCACGGGCCGCGGACCTCGGGAGCCGCGGGCGACGGACTCGTCGCCCGGAGACATCTCACTTATGGGATGTCACATCACACATGTGAGATGGCGTGTGGCAGTTCATCTCCCGCCGGCGACCTTCCCGCCGGCGCCCCACCCGCTGGCGCCTGACCCCGACGGCCACCCTTGCCAGGCGGAAACCAGGGGAAGATCGTCAGCAGCAGTCGATCTTTTCCTCATGACGGGTATGGGGGCCCTGTGCACGAGCTTCCGCCGTCGCCTGACGACCGCTTCGACGTCGCTATTTCCGGCGACGAGGACTGCGTCGTGGTGGCTGTGCGCGGCGACATCGACATCTACACGGCGCCACCGTTCCGGCGGGCGCTCGACGACGCACGTGTCCTGAGGCCGCGGACGGTCGTCGTCGACCTTGCCGGGGTCGGCTTCATGGACTCCACCGGTTTTGGCCAGCTGGTGTCCCTCATAGTGGGCGACGACCCTCCCGTGGTGACTGCCGCGAACTGCCGCCCGATCGTCCGCAACGCGTTCCGGCTGATGGGGCTCGACAGGGTGCTGCGACTGCACCCGTACGGCGACCCGCCCCTCTGGCCTGGCGTCACCGACACGTCCAGGGGCGACGAAGCGTCCGGCTGAGAGGTCAGGGAGTCAGCGGACCAAGCACTTCGATGTGTACGTTCGCGAGCCCGTCGAAGCCGAGGGCCCGCGACCCGGCACGGGAGCAGTCGATGATGCGATCGCCGACGTACGGCCCGCGGTCGTTGACGAGGAGGTTCACGGCGCGGGTGCCGAAGGTCACGTGGATGACCGTGCCGAGCGGCACCGCCTTCATAGCCGCCGTCAGCTTCTCCGGGTCGAAGGGCGCACCCGTCGCCGTCGGCTTGCCTTCGAAACCGGGCCCGTACCAGCTGGACGTGCCGTCGAAGGTCTGCCCCGTCGGCCCGTACCCGGCGGGATATCCGCTGCCGGCCGCCGTCAGGAGCTCGATGATCGCCGCTTGCTGCCCGAGCGCGACCTGGCCGCGGCGCCCGACGCCGGGCGACACCGCGTTGCTGACCTGGTTGGAGATATCGCGCAGGCGCTTCGACTCCGCCTGGACCCGGGCCACGTCAGCCGCGCGCTGCTGACGCTCGTATTCGGCCTGCAGGGTGGCCAGCAGGGTGAGCGCCTCGTCCTCGGCGGCGTACACCTTCGCCGCCTTGGTGCGTAGCAGGTCGCTGTAGCGCTGGGTCGTCTCGGACAGCTGAGCGAGGGTCGCGGCGTGCGCGTCGAGGGTGTCGACGGTGGACTGCTGCTGGGCGACAGCGCCGCCGTACATGTTGGGGATCGTCGGGTGGAGGTCGGCGAAGCGCGGGCCGATCGAGTCGACGCCCGTCTGCTGCACCGACTGCTCGTACAGCTCCACGAGCGCGGCATCGACCTTCGCCTGCTCGGCGTCCCGCTTGTTGGCCAGCTCGTCGAGTTGCAGGCGCATGTCCAGTGCGGCGGCGGCCGTCTCGACCACGGCGGTGCGGGCCGTCTCCGCGGTCGCGGTCAGCGCCTGCGCGCGGGCTTCGAGGCGGTCGAGGTCGGCTTGGCTGATCGCGCCCGGACTGCCGGTGGCTTGCGCGCCGCCGCCGACGAACGGGGCAGCGACGAGCGGAGCGGCGAGCACCAAGGCGGCGAGGGTCACGGCCACGAGCGCGCGGCGCGCAGCGGTACGCCAGGCTGTCACCCCTGTGTCGTCGGCCCGATCGGTCGCGATCTTGACCCTGGCGGCGTCACGGGGCCGGCACGGGACGGCCGCGCCGCCCCACCGCCGAGCGCGTCAGTGCGTCAGCTTCGCGCCCTTCGGCTGGCCGATGGCCGTCAGCAGCTCGCCGAACCACGCCACGTCCGTGTCGAACGGCTTTCCGCCCTTGATGCGCGGGAACTCGATCGGGCGCAGCTCGTCGCCGGCGTCCTCGTCGTTGCCGACCACACCGCTCTCGCCGCGCAAGGCCGCGTCGACCGCCACGTCCGTGCACTGCTTGATGAGGGCGAGGTCCGCGTCGTTCGCGGCCGCGGACCGGGAGAAGTAGCCGCTCTTCTGCACCATCGTCTTCTCGGCCCCGACCAGACCGGCGAACTGCTTCGCGAACCACGCGCCCGGGTTGATCGTGTCGATCTTCACGTGGCCGAAAGCGTCGCGGGCCGGCTCCTCGCCGCGCGCCACCATCTCCTCGACGATCGTGTCGACCCCGGCGCCCTCGGACAGGAAGATGTTGACGTTGCCGACCTCGTCCATGACCTGCTTGAGCCGCGCGGCTTCGGCCTGGATATCGAAGCCCAGTTCAGGAACGAAGACGGCGTGCACGTCCCAGCGGCGGGGGTCGTTGCCGAACCCGGCGTACTGCTGGGCCTCGACCCATTTGCGGTACTCGACGGCGGTCGCGCCGGTCAGCCAGCCGCAGTGCCGGCCCATGACCTCGTGCACGATCAGCATGCGCGGGTTGGACGAGTGCTCGGCGATCACGTTGCGGGCGAAGATCGCGCCCTGCTCCGCCGCGGTCCACGCGCCGAGCGACTGGCGGATCGGGATGACGTCGTTGTCGATCGTCTTCGGCAGGCCGACGACGGTGAGGGCGTAGTCGTTCTCCTGCAGGTACGCGGCGAGGTCGGCCGCGGTGGTGTTGGTGTCGTCGCCGCCGATGGTGTGCAGGACGTCGATGCCGTCTTTCGTCAGCTGCTCCGCGGCGACGTGCAACGGGTTCTGGCCCTCTTTCACGAGGCCGCGCTTGACGCAGTCGGCGACGTTCGTGAGCTTGACCCGGCTGTTGCCGATGGGGCTGCCGCCGAAGCCGTGCAGGAGGTGGGCGTTGGCCCGGACCTCGGGCGACACGGGGATCGACCGGCCCGCGAGGAGCCCTGCGTAACCGTCGAGGTACCCGATGATCTCCACGTCCGGCGCCAGCTCCGTGTACCGCTCGATCAGGCCGCCGACGGCGGATGACAGGCACGGGGCGAGGCCGCCGGCGGTGAGTAGGGCGACGCGTCGAACAGTCATCACAAGGCTCCGATACGGGCGGGGAAGGCGGCTCAACCCTAGCGAGTGCCCTCCTCCGACCGGCGTTGCGGGATGCTAGGGCAATGACGCCCGACGACCTGGCCCATCTGCGGCGTGCCCGCGACACGATCGACCGCGAGTACACCCGCCCGCTGGACGTCCTCGCCCTCGCCCGCGTGGCGCTCATGTCACCGTCGCACTTCGCGCGCCAGTTCAGGACGGCGTACGGCGAAACGCCCTATGGCTACCTCATGACCCGGCGCATCGAACGCTCGATGGCGCTGCTGCGACGCGGGGACATGAGCGTGACGGACGTGTGCATGGCCGTCGGGTGTACGTCGCTCGGCTCGTTCAGCTCGCGCTTCAAGGAGATCGTGGGGGAGACCCCGAGTGCTTACCGGGCACGCACACACGAGGACGCGTCGAGGGTGCCGTCGTGCGTGACGAAAGCCAACCGGAGACCGAGCAGGTTCGGAGAAGCGGCCGCCCGGAGCGGCGCCTAGTGTCTCGGAACATGACACCTTCACTGATCCTCAGCCACTGTTTCCAGCTCGTCCGCGACCAGGACGAGGCCCTCACCTTCTATCGCGATGTCCTCGGCTTCGAGGTCCGCTCGGACTCTCCCTTCATGGAGTTCCGCTGGCTCACGGTCGGCCCCGCCGAGCAGCCCGAGCTCGAGATCTGCCTGGCGCTGCCGGCGATGGGCCACTCGAAGGAAGACGCGGACACGCTCCTCGACCTCGTATCGAAGGGCGCCCTCGGGTCTTTGATCCTGCTGACGGACGACGTCAACGCCCTGTTCGAGAAGCTGCGCGCCGCCGGCGCGGAGGTCGTCCAGGAGCCGATCGACCAGCCGTACGGGGTGCGTGACTGCGCCTTCCGTGACCCCTCGGGCAACCAACTGCGCTTCAGCCAGACCATGGCCGCCTGACCTCAGCTTGGCTCGCGCCCGCCCGGCCTGCGGTGGACCACCACAGGCTGGGCGGCGCGGACCGCGTACCCTTCGTCCGTGACCGTGGATCTCGATACCTGGCGCGCACTGAGCGCGCAGCAGCAGCCCGAATGGCCCGATCCCGTGGCTGTGACGGCGGTGCGCGAGGCCTTGTCCGTCCTGCCGCCGCTCGTCTTTGCGGCGGAGTGCGATGCGCTCAAGGGCCGGCTTGCTGCCGCTGCCCGCGGTGAGGCCTTCGTGTTGCAGGGCGGCGACTGCGCGGAGACGTTCGCGGGCAGCACAGCCGACAACATCCGCGGCAAGCTCAAGACCCTGTTGCAGATGGCGGTCGTCCTCACGTACGGCGCGTCGGTGCCGGTGGTCAAGGTCGGGCGGCTGGCGGGGCAGTTCGCGAAGCCCCGGTCCGCGGGGATGGAGACGCGCGACGGGGTGACCCTCCCGTCGTACCGCGGCGACGCCGTCAACGACCTCGCCTTCACGCCCGAGTCCCGAATCCCGGACCCGCAGCGGCTCCTGCGGATGTACCACACGTCCGCCGCGACGCTGAACCTCATCCGCGCCTTCACCCAGGGTGGCTTCGCCGACTTGCGGCAGGTCCACGAGTGGAACCGCGGCTTCCTCGCCGCGAACGGCACAACCGCACGGTACGAAGCGATGGCGAACGACATCGATCGCGCCATCCGCTTCCTGTCAGCTGTGGGCGCCGACAGCGAGTCGTTGCACCGCGTCGACTTCTACACGGGCCACGAAGCGCTGCTCCTCGAATATGAGCGCGCCCTGACGCGGATCGATTCCAGGACAGGGACTCCGTACGACGTGTCTGCGCACTTTGTCTGGATCGGCGAGCGGACGCGTCAGCTCGACGGGGCGCACGTGGAGTTCGCGTCGCGGGTACGCAACCCGCTCGGTGTGAAGCTCGGCCCGTCGACGTCGGTCGCGGATGCCGTGGCGTTGGCGGACAAGCTCGACCCGGAACGGGAGCCGGGGCGGTTGACGTTCATCACGCGGTTCGGCGCCGGTCGCATTCGTGACGGGCTGCCGGCGATCGTCGAAGGTGTGCGCGACGCGGGGCTGCTGCCGGTGTGGGTGTGCGACCCGATGCACGGCAACACGATCGACGCGGGCGGTTACAAGACGCGCCGCTTCGAAGACGTGATGGACGAGGTCACTGGGTTCTTCGAGGTGCACGAGGCTTTGGGGACCGTGCCCGGCGGCGTGCATGTCGAGCTGACCGGCGACGACGTGACGGAGTGCATCGGCGGCTCTTCGGGTGTCACGGAGCCGGACCTCAAGCTGCGCTACGAGACGGCCTGCGACCCGCGGCTCAATCACCAGCAGTCGCTGGAGCTTGCCTTCCTGGTGGCGGAGATGTTGCAACGCCGCCGTTCCCACGTCTGACCGCTTCCACGAGAGGTAGCCCTGATGGCCGACCAGACCGCATTGTCGCTGGATGACCTGCTGGCACAGGAAGAACGGCTCCAGTTCGCCGCCTTCAACCACGACACGGCGTGGCGGCTCGGTGTCGCATTGGTCGAGGCGGCTCGCGCTCGTGGCGTGAGCGTCACCGTCGATATCCGCCGCGGCGAACAGCAGGTGTTCCACGCGGCGATGCGCGGGACGACGGCCGACAACGACGGCTGGATCGAGCGAAAGATCCGTGTTGTACGGCGCCTCGAACACAGCTCCTACTACGTCGGGCGCAGCTACACCGACAAGGGCACGAACTTCGCCGACCAGCCGCACATCGACCCGTCCCAGTTCGCGGCGCACGGCGGCTGCTTTCCGATCCTCATCCGCGGCACGGGGATTGTCGGCACGATCACGGTGTCGGGGTTGCCGCAGGCCGTCGACCACGAACTCCTCGTCGAGACGCTGGAGAAGTTCCTCGCCGCTGAGGCCTAACCCCCCGCCCGCCACGGGGTCATTGCTGCGTTATGCCGGTCCACGCCGGTCTAGCGCTGCAGTGATGCCGGCGCCCGCCACTCGCCCGCCGCCCGCTGGCCCCCAGCCCCCAGCCGCCGCCGCGTGGTCATTGCTGCGCTGTGCCGGTCCACACCGGTCCAGCGCTGCACTGGTGCCGCACTGGCCCCCACCGCCCCCGCCGCCGCGTGGTCATTGCTGCGCTGTGCCGGTCCACGCCGGTCCACCGCTGCAGTGATGCCGGCGCCCGCCGCTTGCCGCCCACCGCCGTTGCCGCCCGCCGGCCGACGCTCCTGGCCGCCGCCGCGGGGTCATTGCTGCGCTGTGCCGGTCCACACCGGTCTAGCGCCGCAGTGATGGCCGGCGGGCATCACACCGCCGCTCGCATCAGACCGTTCCACGCACCGAGCCGCGTCGCGCCAACCGTGGGCCGACGAGCCGCGCCGCCACGTAACACGTGAACGAGATCAGCGCGACGAAGAAGCTGGTCGGCGCCTGCCAGTGCAGGCTGGCCAGGATCCCGCCGACCGTGGCGAGCAGGGCGATCCCGACCGACCAGCCGATCGTGCGGGACGGGCGCGCGCTGAGCTGTTGAGCGGCGGCTGCGGGTGTGACGACGAGCGTGAGGATCAGCAGTACGCCGGTGATCTGGATCGTCTCGGCCACCGCGGCGGCCAGCAGGATCGGAAACACAACCCCGAGCGCACGCGTCGGCACCCCGCGGGCCTCCGCCCCTTGCGGGTC
>JAVEEB010000223.1 GCA_030840665.1 Frankiaceae bacterium
TCGGGGTGAGGGCGCCTGCCGCGGACTGACCTTTGTTGCGCTGAGCCGGTTCCGTTTCGGGCGCTGTTGCGCTATGCCGGCCCGGACCGGCGCTGCGCATCAATGGTTGGCTCGCGAGGGTTTCCCCGGTGGGGCCCCAGCCGCTCGCGACGGTTCGGGGTGAGGGCGCCTGCCGCGGACTGACCTTTGTTGCGCTGAGCCGGTTCCGTTTCGGGCGCTGTTGCGCTATGCCGGTCCGGACCGACGCTGCGCATCAGTGGTGGCTCGCGAGGGGTCGGGGTAAGGGCGGTGGCTCGCGAAGGTTCCCGGTGAGGCGCCTGCCGCGGAGGCTGCTCTGTTGCACTGGCCATACTGAGGGCAATGCCTGAGACTCGCTCGTTCCCGGTCCCCGATGGTCTTGACGGCCTGCGCCTCGACGCCGCGATCGCGCGCCTGTTCGGCCTGTCGCGCACGACAGCCGCCGACATCATCGAAAACGGCGGCGCCACGGTCGACGGAAAGCCGGCCATCAAGTCGGACAAGGTCCGGGCGGAGCAGTGGCTCGAGGTCGTCCTGCCGCCGCCCCCGGTGCCGCTCGGGACGGTGCCCACGCCCGTCGACGCGCTCAACGTGCTCTACGAGGACGACGACATCATCGTCGTCGACAAGCCGGTCGGCGTCGCGGCACACCCGTCCCCCGGCTGGGTCGGCCCGACCGTGGTCGGCGCGTTGATGGCGCAGGGCAAGTGGGTCGCCCAGACCGGCGGCGCCGAGCGCGAGGGCATCGTGCATCGCCTTGACGTGGGCACCAGCGGCGTCATGGTCGTCGCCCGCAGCGAGCGTGCGTACAGCCGGCTCAAGGGCGCCTTCCGCGACCGCGAGGTCAACAAGCGCTATCACGCGCTCGTCCAGGGCCACCCCGACCCGCTCCGCGGCACCGTCGACGCCCCGATCGACCGGCACCCGACGGCCCCGTTCAAGTTCGCGGTCGTCGCCGACGGCAAACCCTCGATCACCCATTACGAGACGCTCGAGGCGTTCCGGGCGGCCACGCTCCTCGAAGTCCACCTCGAGACAGGGAGGACGCACCAGATCCGCGTCCACATGAGCGCCCTGCGGCACCCCTGCGTCGGTGATCTTCAGTACGGCGCGGACCCGACGCTCTCCGGCCGGCTCGGGCTGGAGCGCCAGTGGCTGCACGCGGTGCGCCTGGGCTTCACCCACCCGGGCACGGACGAGCCGGTCGAATTCGCGAGCCCGTACCCTGCCGACCTGAGCCACGCGATCGACGTCCTGCGCGCCGACTCGGCCTGACACGCACGGGAAGTTTGTACGACACGCCGACCTCACCTGGGCGGTGGGCGAGTCCGAGAGAAAACGTCGTCGCCGACGTGTTCAATGAGTCCGTCCGGTCGGCGCTGCCCGCCCTGGATGCGGGAGAGGAGGTCCAAGCGTGAGCGACTCGTTCGTGCACCTGCACGTGCACACCGAGTACTCGATGCTCGACGGCGCCGCCCGCCTGAAGGACCTGTTCGAGGCCACGAACGAGATGGCCATGCCGGCCCTCGCGATGACCGACCACGGCAACGTCTTCGGCGCCTACGACTTCTACAACCAGGCCACCGCCGCAGGCGTCAAGCCGATCATCGGCATGGAGGCGTATGTCACGCCGGGCACCAGCCGCTTCGAGCGCACGCGTGTCCGCTGGGCCCAGGGCGGCGAGGACGACGTCTCCGGCGGCGGCGCGTTCACCCATATGACGCTGCTCGCGGCGGACGCGGACGGCCTCCACAACCTCTACCGGCTCAGCTCCCTGGCGAGCCTCGAGGGGTTCTTCTACAAGCCCCGCATCGACCGCGAGCTGATCGAGAAGTACGCCAAGGGCATCATCGCCACGACCGGCTGCCCGTCGGGGGAGATCCAGACGTGGCTGCGTATCGGGGCGTACGACAAGGCTCGCCAATGCGCCGCCGAGCTCCAGGACATCTTCGGCCGCGACAACTTCTTCCTCGAGCTGATGGACCACGGCCTCGACATCGAGACCCGCGTCCGCGCCGACCTGCTCAAACTCAGCAAGGACGTCGGCATCAAGCCGATCGCGACGAACGACCTGCACTACACCCGCAAGGAAGACCACGACGCGCACGCAGTGCTGCTGTGCGTCCAGTCGGGCAAGACGATGGCCGACCCCAACCGCTTCAAGTTCGACGCGCAGGACTTCTACCTCAAATCACCGGCGGAGATGCGGCGTCTCTGGGACGGCGAGGTCCCCGGGGCGTGCGACAACACCCTCGACATCGCGGAGCGCATCGGCGACTACAAGGAGGTCTTCCGCCACCGCAACCTCATGCCCCGTTTCGAGGTGCCGGCGGGGGAGAGCGAGCAGACGTGGCTCAGCAAAGAAGTGGCGATCGGTCTGGAGCAGCGCTTCCCCAACGGGGTCCCGGAAGACCGCAAGGTGCAGGCCGAGTACGAGGTCGGCGTCATCTGCCAGATGGGCTTCCCCGGCTACTTCCTCGTCACCGCCGACCTGGTGCGCTACGCCAAGAAGACCGGCATCCGCGTCGGCCCCGGCCGCGGCTCGGCCGCCGGTTCGATGGTCGCCTTCGCGATGGGCATCACCGAGCTCGACCCCATCGAGCACAAACTGCTCTTCGAACGCTTCCTCAACCCCGAGCGCATCTCGATGCCCGACATCGACATGGACTTCGACGAGCGCCGCCGCGGCGACATGATCCGCTACGCGACGGAAAAGTACGGCGAGGACCGCGTCTCGCAGATCATCACGTACGGCACCATCAAGGCGAAGCAGGCCGTCAAGGACTCCGCCCGCGTGATGGGCTTCCCGTTCTCCGTCGGTGACCGCATCACCAAGGCGCTTCCCCCGGCCGTGATGGGCAAGGACATCCCGCTCGCGGGGATCTTCGACAAGACACATCCACGGTACGGAGAAGCGGCCGAGTTCCGCGCGTTGTACGAGTCCGACCCGGACGCCAAGACCGTCGTCGACACGGCCCGCGGGCTCGAAGGTCTGAAGCGCCAATGGGGCGTGCACGCGGCCGGCGTCATCCTGTCCAGCGAGCCGCTGCTCGACGTCATCCCGATCCAGCGCCGCGACCAGGACGGCGCGATCATCACCCAGTTCGACATGGGTGCCTGCGAGTCCATCGGCCTTCTGAAGATGGACTTCCTCGGGCTGCGCAACCTCACCGTGCTGGACGACTGCCTTCTCAACATCACGGCCAACCGCGGCGAGACCATCGTGCTGGAGGGCATTGCGCTGGACGACCGGTCGACGTACGACCTGCTCTCGCGCGGTGACACGCTCGGCGTGTTCCAGCTCGACGGCGGGCCGATGCGCGCGCTGCTGCGCAGCATGCAGCCCGACAACTTCGAAGACATCTCCGCCGTCCTCGCGCTCTACCGGCCGGGCCCCATGGGCGCCAACGCGCACAACGACTACGCCGACCGCAAGAACGGCCGCCAAGCCGTCACGCCGATCCACAAGGAACTCGAGGACCCGCTCAGCGAGATCCTCGGCGACACGTACGGCCTGATCGTCTATCAAGAGCAGGTCATGGCCATCGCGCAGAAGCTGGCGGGCTACTCGCTCGGCGCGGCCGACCTTCTTCGCCGGGCGATGGGCAAGAAGAAGAAGTCCATCATCGACGCCGAGCTCGTGCCGTTCTCGGCCGGCATGCGCGCCAACGGTTACAGCGACGCAGCCATCAAGACGTTGTGGGACATCCTCGTCCCGTTCTCGGACTACGCGTTCAACAAGGCGCACACCGCCGGCTACGGCCTCGTCAGTTACTGGACGGGCTTCCTCAAGGCCAACTACCCGGCCGAATACATGGCCGCGCTCCTGACGTCCGTCAAGGACGACAAGGACAAGAGCGCGCTGTATCTCAACGAATGCCGTCGCATGGGCATCAAGGTGCTGTCCCCGGACATCAACGAGTCCGACTCCGACTTCACGCCGCGTGGCAGCGACATCCGTTTCGGCCTGTCGGCCATCCGCAACGTCGGGGTCAACGTCGTCGCGTCGATCGTCGAGACGCGCCGATCCAAGGGCCGGCTGCTCAGCTTCACCGACTTCCTCGACAAGGTCGATGCCGTTGCCTGCAACAAGAAAGTCGTCGAATCGCTCATCAAGGCCGGCAGCTTCGACTCCCTCGGCCACACCCGGGCGGGCCTGCTCGAACAGCACGAGCAGCTGATCGACACGGTCATCGACGTGAAGCGCAAGCAGGCTGAGGGGCAGTTCGACCTGTTCGGTGCGGTCGACGACGCGGAGGGGGAGCCGACGTACGGGCTCGACGTCACGTTCAGCCCGCGCGAATGGGACAAGACGACTCTCCTTGCGTACGAAAGAGAAATGCTCGGTTTGTACGTGTCGGACCACCCGCTTTTCGGCGTCGAGCACGTCCTGAGCGCGCAGGTCGACTGCTCCATCGCGGCGCTGACCGCCGACGAGCGCGCCGACGGCTCCATCGTCACCGTCGGCGGGCTGCTGTCCGGGGTGCAGCGGCGTGTCACCAAGCGCGGGGACGCGTGGGCGCTCGCGATGCTCGAGGACCTGGACGGCGCCCTCGAGGTCATGTTCTTCCCGCAGACGTACCAGCAGTGCGGCCACCAACTCGCCGAGGACGCGATCCTGCTCGTCCGCGGCCGCATCGACAAGCGCGAAGACGTGCCGAAGCTGATCGCGATGGACGTGCACGCGCCCGACCTCAGCAACGCCGACGCCGGCCGCGGCCCCGTGGTCGTGACGTTGCCCGCCGCTCGTTGCGTGCCGGAGCTCGTCGACAGGCTGAAGGACGTTCTCGCCAGTCACCCCGGCACGACGGACGTGCATCTGCACCTACGCAGCAACGGCAAGACGACGGTGCTTCGCCTGGGCGACGGTCTACGAGTCGCGCCCAGTTCCTCGCTCATGGGGGACCTCAAGGTCCTCCTCGGACCCGGGTCGGTGCAGTGAAAGAGGTCGTTGACAAGCGAAGGCCCCCTGCGTGGGCGGAGGTCTCCCGGGAGTCCGCGAAAGCGGCGGCCTGGGTGGCGGCCGCTCTGCTCGCCGTGGGCGTCCCGGCTGGGCTGCTCTGGGCAGCGTTGGCGCCGCGGATGGTTTGGGTGCGCCAAGGCGGTGGCGGCTATTTCCGCGACAGCAACAGTGAGGCTCTCGTGGCCGCCGACGACTGGTTCTTCCTCATGGGGATCGCCGTCGGCGTTGTGGCCGGCCTGATCGTGTGTCGCCTCGTTCGCCGGCACGGCCCACTCCTGGCGATCGCGCTGGCCGTCGGCTCCCTCGGCGGGTCCTACCTGGCCGCCGTGCTCGGGCATTGGGTCACGCTGCCCGAGTTCTCGTCAACGGCGTTCCTCACCGCGGACGGCAAGCCGATGGACTACTTCCTGACGGTGCGGGCGAGCGCCACGATCTTCGCCTGGCCGTTCGCGGCCGAGATGGCCCTGCTGCTGTTCACGCTGCTGCGCTGGCCGCGAGAAGTGCCCGAGCCGGAGCCCGTGATCGTTGGCACTGCCGGCCTCGACGGCACCGGCTGGCCCGGCGAGGTCCACCCGCCGCCCGTGTGGACCGACCAGCCCCCGATGGGCACCATCGCTTAACCCGTGGGGCGGTGATCGGCGCGACGGTACCCTTGCCCCGATCGTTTCCGCCCTTTCGCCAGGAGGCCCCCGTGCTGCCGCGCATCGACCTACGTGGACGTCTGGAGGACGCGCGCACGTTGCTGCCCAGGGCCGCGGTGGATGTCGCCTTCGCCGTCGAAGAGGTACGCCCGGTCCTCGAGGCCATCCGCGTCGACGGTGACGTCGCGGTCCGCACCGCGACGATGCAGTTCGACGGCATCGAGCTCGACGAACTGCGCGTGCCCGTCGAGGAGATCGACGCCGCGGTGCTGGGTCTCGACGATGTGCAGCCGGGCCTGCGGGCCGCGCTCGAGGAATGCATCCGCCGCGCGCGTCTGGTGCACGAGGCGCAGCGGCGGCCGGACGAGACGATCACCGTCTCGCCGGGTGGCACCGTCACCGAACGTTGGCTGCCGGTCAACCGCGTCGGCCTGTACGTCCCCGGCGGCCTGGTCGCCTATCCGTCCAGCGTGGTCATGAACGTCGTGCCGGCTCAGGTCGCCGGGGTCTCGTCGATCGCGATCGCGAGCCCCCCGCAGAAGGAGTTCGGCGGGCGGCCGCACCCCGCGATCCTCGGCGCCGCCGGGCTGCTCGGCATCACGGAGGTGTACGCCGTCGGTGGCGCGCAGGCGGTCGGGATGCTGGCGTACGGGACGGAAAGCTGCCCCGCCGTCGACGTCATCACCGGGCCAGGGAACGTGTACGTCGCAGCCGCCAAGCGCCTTGTCCGCGGCATCGTCGGGATCGACGCAGAGGCCGGGCCGACAGAGATCGGCATCCTGGCCGACGACACCGCCGACCCGGCGCACCTCGCGGCCGACCTCATCGCGCAGGCCGAGCACGACCCGCTGGCCGCCTGCCTGCTCGTCACCACCAGCGAAGACCTGATCGAGGCCGTGCGGGCCGCCCTGATCGAGCAGGTCGAGGCGACCCGGCACACCGACCGCGTGCGGACGGCCCTGTCGGGCCAGTCTGCGACCGTGCTGGTGGACGACCTCGACGCGGGCATCGCCGCCCTCGACGGGTGGGCGCCGGAACACCTCGAGGTCGTCACCGCGGATGCTCGCGCCGTCGCGGGCCGGTTCCGGAACGCGGGCGCGATCTTCGTCGGCCCGTACGCGCCCGTGTCCCTGGGTGATTACCTCGCCGGCTCCAACCACGTCCTGCCCACCGGGGGCACGGCGCGGCACTCGGCCGGCCTGTCGATCAGCTCGTTCCTGCGCTGCGTGCACGTGGTCGAATACACGCGCGAGGCGCTGGCGGAGGTCGCCCCGCACATCGAGGCGCTCGGCACGGCCGAAGACCTTCTCGCGCACGTCGAGGCCGTGATGGTGCGGTTGCGATGACGCCCCCCGAGCTCAACGACCTGCCGATCCGGGACGACCTGCGCGGCCTGTCGCCCTACGGGGCGCCGCAGCTCGACGTGCCGGTGCGCCTGAATACGAACGAAAACCCGTACCACCCGCCGGACGCGCTCGTCGCCGACCTGGCGCAGGCGGTCGCGGCGGCCGCCACGACCCTGAACAGATACCCGGACCGCGAGGCACGCGAGCTGCGCGACGCGCTGGCGGCGTACCTCGGCCACGGGCTCACGGGCGACCAGCTGTGGGCCGCGAACGGCTCCAACGAGGTGTTGCAGCAGGTGCTGCAGGCCTTCGGCGGGCCCGGGCGCCGCGCGATGGGCTTCGAGCCGTCGTACGCCATGTACCGGCTCTACTCGCTCGCGACGGCGACCGGCTGGGTCGCCGCGGATGCCGAGCCGGACTACACGTTCACCGAGGGGCACATGGTCGCTGCGGTCGAACGCGAGCGGCCGGACGTCGTTTTCGTCACACGGCCGAACAACCCGACGGGCAGTTCCGTGGCGCTCGGTGTCGTGCGCGCCATCTACGAGGCGGCCCCTGGGATGGTCGTCGTCGATGAGGCCTACCAGGAGTTTTCGGCGGAGCGCAGCGCCCTGGAGTTGTTGCCCGGCCGGCCGCGGCTCATCGTGAGCCGCACGATGTCGAAGGCGTTCGCGCTCGCCGGCGGCCGCGTCGGCTACCTGGCGGCCGACCCCGTCGTCGTCGACGCGCTGCGGCTGGTGCGGTTGCCGTACCACCTGTCCTCGCTCACGCAGGCCGCCGCGCTGGCGGCGCTCCGGCACTCCGATGCCACGTTGGCGGACGTGAAGCGCCTCATCGACGAGCGGGAGCGGGTCTCATCGGGGCTGCGCGCGCTGGGGCTGACCGTCGTACCGTCGGACAGCAATTTTCTTTTGTACGGGCGCTTTCCCGACCAGTCGGCCGTGTGGCAGCGACTGCTCGAGCGGGGCGTCCTCGTCCGGGACGTGCACGTGGCCGGGTGGCTGCGCGTGACGATCGGCCTGCCGCACGAGAACGACACGTTCCTGGCCGCGATGGCCGCCGTCGACCGGGGCTGAGGGCCACCTCGGCTACCGTAGGCGACAACTTCAGGAGGATCACCGTGGCCCGCACTGCCCGCATCGAACGGACGACGAAGGAATCGAGCATCGTCGTCGACCTCGACCTGGATGGCGGCGGAAACGCCGACATCGCGACGGGCGTGCCCTTCTTCGACCACATGCTGGGCCAGCTGGGCAAGCACGGCGGCTTCGACCTCACCGTGAAGGCCGAGGGGGACGTCGACGTCGACGCGCACCACACGGTCGAGGACGTCGCGATCACCCTCGGCAAGGCTTTCAACGAGGCGCTCGGCGACCGCTCAGGCATCCGCCGGTTCGGAGACGCGCTGGTGCCACTCGACGAGACGCTCGTGCAGGTCGCGGTGGACGTCTCTGGCCGTCCCTACGTGGTGCACACCGAGCCGGACATGGTCGAGCTGATCGGCACGTACGACACGACGCTGACCCGCCACATCTTCGAGTCCTTCGTCGCCGAGGCGCGCGTGTGCCTGCACATCAACGTGCTCACGGGCCGCAACGCCCACCACATCGTCGAGGCGCAGTTCAAGGGTTTCGCTCGTGCGTTGCGTGACGCCGTCGCGCTCGATGCGCGGGTGACGGGGGTGCCCAGCACCAAGGGAGTCCTGTGAGTCGACCGTCGGTCGTCGTCGCCGACTACGGCTTCGGCAATGTCCGGTCGGCATGCCGTGCGCTCGAGCGAGCGGGTGCGTCCGTTGAGTTGACCGCCGACGTTGCGGCGATGCAGCGGGCCGATGGCCTCGTCGTCCCGGGCGTCGGCGCGTTCGCGGCGTGCATGGCGGGCATTCGGGAGCGCGGCGTCGGCACGGTGGTCCGCGAACGGCTCGGCCGGGAAGCGCCGGTCCTCGGCATCTGCGTCGGCATGCAGGTCCTTTTCAGTCGCGGCGACGAGCATGGCGTGGTGACCGACGGCATTGGTGTCCTGGCTGGGGATGTGACGAAGCTCGTCGCGCCGGTGTTGCCGCACATGGGCTGGAACACCGTCGACGCACCTGCTGAATCGGTGCTGTTTTCCGGTGTTGAGGATCAGCGGTTCTACTTCGTCCACAGCTACGCGGCGCGGGAGACGGATGCCGCCGTCGTGACGCTGTCGGACCACGGCGGGCCGTTCATTGCCGCCGTCGAGTCCGGCGTGCTCGCGGGCACGCAGTTCCACCCCGAGAAGTCCGGCGACGCCGGCATTGCCCTGCTCACGAACTGGTTGGAGTCACTCGCATGAGCCTGGAACTGTTGCCCGCCGTCGATGTTGCGGACGGTCAGGCTGTCCGGCTCGTGCAAGGGGAGGCCGGGTCGGAGACGTCGTACGGCGACCCGCTCGCGGCCGCGCTGGCCTGGCAGGAGGCGGGCGCCGAATGGATCCATCTCGTGGACCTGGACGCCGCCTTCGGTCGCGGCTCGAACCGGGAGCTCCTGGCGTCCGTCGTCGGCAGGTTGGACGTGAGAGTCGAGATGTCGGGCGGCATCCGCGATGACGAGTCGCTCGAGGCGGCGCTGGCCACCGGCTGCCGGCGGGTCAACCTCGGCACGGCCGCGCTGGAGGACCCCGACTGGGTGCGCAGCGCCATCGCCCGCCACGGGGACAAAATCGCTGTGGGGCTTGACGTTCGGGGCACGACCTTGTCGGCGCGCGGCTGGACGCAGGACGGCGGCGAACTGTTCGAAGTGCTCGCGCGCCTCGATGCGGACGGCTGCGCCCGGTACGTCGTGACCGACGTCCGGCGCGACGGCACGCTGACGGGCCCTAACCTGGAGCTGCTGGCGCAGGTGTGTGCCGCCACGGACAAGCCGGTGGTCGCCAGCGGCGGGGTGTCGAGTCTCGAAGACCTGCGCGCCATCGCGACGCTGGTGCCGGATGGTGTCGAGGGCGCGATCGTCGGTAAGGCCTTGTATGCCGGGGCGTTCACGTTGGAAGAGGCTCTCGAAGCGGTCCGGGCGTGATCGAGCGGTTCGGTTCGGGTGGGCCGTTCGAGGCGGCCGTGGGTTACTCGCGGGTCGTCGTGGCGGGCCCGCTGATCGAGGTCGCGGGCTGTGCCGCCGTGCGTGATGGCCGGGTCGTGGGTGTGGGGGACGCGTACGAACAGGCGCGCGTCGCCGGCGAGATCGTCCTGGAGGCGCTGGCCCGGGCCGGCGCGGACGCGTCGCACGTGGTGCGCACGCGGATCTGGACGACGGACTGCTCGCGGTGGGAGGAGATCGCGCGCGGCCACCGCGAGATCTTCGGGGCGCACCCGCCGGTCACGTTGATGGCTGAGGTGAC
>JAVEEB010000266.1 GCA_030840665.1 Frankiaceae bacterium
CGCGTTTCCCTCACCGGGGCCTGCATCCCGGGGACGAAGACGACGAGTGCGCGCACGATCCACCTCGGTCACCCCAGGACGTGGCGCCTGCGGCACTGGGCCAGCATCCGGCCGGCGCTCTCCCGCCGTCAAGCGACGCCGGGATCGCGCATCGGCCGGGTGTCGCAGTCAGACCCCTAGTAGTAGCCGTACGCCTGCCAGAAAGCCCACGCGCCGCACGGGGTCGTCCAGGTGCTCGGGTGCTGCGACGGGTTAGGGATGTAGTCGTTGATGCCCCAGCGCAGCTGCGTTTCGCCGTTCGTCTGCCAGTCGCTGCCTTCGACCGACATCTTGGAACCCGGTAGCGCCTGCGGGATGCCCCAGGCACTTTTCGCGGTGTTGGTCGCGTTTGTCTGCCAATTGCTCTCGCGAACATAGATGTTGTCCAGACACGAGAACTCTTGGGAGCCCCAGCCGTGCGCGGCAAGGAGTGTTGCGGCGTACGCCTGGAAGTGCCGGTGGTTTGACCACACGGCGGCACCGCTCGCAGGGTAGACGACGAGGTTGCCGTCGTTCTGGATAGTGAGGCGGTACGTCGCGATCGCGTGGGCGCTGTTTGCGCTCCAGATGACAGAGCCGCTCGAGTTGTACACGGCGAGGTTGCCGTCGGTGCTCAATTTCGCGAAGGCTCCCGATGCGTGCGTGGACGTGAACCACACCGGGATCGAACCGACGTACTCGACGAGATTGCCGTCGCTCTGCATCGTGAGGCGGGTCGTGCTGCTGGTGGCATTGATGGTCTGACCGGCGGTCAGGTGCACGCCGGCCGGCAACGTGTCGGTCACCGCATAAGCGGACTTGCTCACCGCAAACGTGGCAGCGACGCTGCCGATAGTGACGATAACGGCGGCGAGGCGCCGCGCGCGGATGAACTGCAAAGACATGACGATCTCCTTGTGATCGACGCGGCGGTCGCCGCTTGCGGAACACGATCACCGGGCTGGCCGCATCCGCGATAGGCCCTTGTCATGTTTGCGACATTTCCTGTCTGTGTTGCATTTCCGAGGATCGCGGCCGGGCTGGATCGGAATGCGCCGCCCTGTTTGTCGCAAACGTGACAGCACGATTGTGAGCGATCCGCGAGATCGCCAGCCTGTGATTTCTCGCCGACCGGCGAGACGACAAGCGGCCCCGGCCGCAACATCTCGGAGGAATCATGCACATGTCCACCAGCCGCGCGGCTCGCGTCCTGTCCGCCATCGGCCTCGCGCTAACCATCACTGCCTCGGGGTTCGGCACCGCGCACGCCGCGGCCGGCAGCGACCGCCTATTGGCCGGCGAAAAACTGATGCCGGGCCAGCAGATTTCCTCCGGCACCGCGAAGCTCGTCATGCAGAGTGACGGCAACCTCGTCGACTACGCGGCGACCAGCGTGCGCTGGTCGTCCAACACCGCTCGCTTGGGCGGCAACTGGGCGGTCCTGCAGCACGACGGCAACATCGTCGTCTACTCGGCCAGCAACCTCCCCGTGTGGTCCTCGGGCACCGCGCGCATGACCGGCGACGGCGGCCACCTCGTCCTGTTCGGCGATGGCAAGATCGTCCTCTACGCGGGCCCCAGCGGCGCCGTCCCCCTCAATACGGTCACGTGGCTGTCGACCGAGGCGAGCGTTCGGGACTTGGCGGTCACGACCGCACGCAAGCGCATCGGGACGACGTACTGCTGGGCGGGCGGGGACTTCAACGGCCCGACCCACGGCGACGGCACCTCGCAGGGCTGCACCAGCTCGACGGTCGTCGGATTCGACTGCTCCGGGCTCGCGCTCTACTCCTGGTACCAGGCGTCGGGCGGCGCCGTGCGACTGCCGCACTTGTCGGGCTCGCAGTACAGCGCCGGCAAGGCGATCACACTGGACCAGCTCACGCCTGGTGACCTCGTCTTCTATAGCGACAACGGTGCGGCGAGCGGGATCCACCACGTCGCCATCTACTCCGGCCTCGACTCGTCCGGGCGGCGCGTGGTCCTCGAGGCGCAGGGCCAGCTGATCCCGGTCCACGAGGTTGTGATGCGCACCACCGGGCTCCTGCAGACCGCGCGCCGCATCTCGGGGGTCTGATCAACATCCCTCGCCGTCCAACAGCGGTACGAGGCGGGCCGTCGCGATTCCTCGCGGCGGCCCGCCTTGTGCGGGACGGGCACGGGTACCACCAGCATCGGGTGGACCGGCCGCCGTGACTGGACCCGAATCCCGTCCCTAGATCTGTCCCGGGAAGGCACACATGCGTGGGCGCAAAGTGACGAGAGGGAGAATTCAGTGACCCAACTGCTCGCGAAGAATCCGGAGGACGCCATGACGTCGCTCGCCCCCACCGTCCGACTCGTGCACGGCGCGGACATGCCGCGCCTCGGACTCGGAACCTCCCCCATGGACGACGCGCAGACGGAGCGCGCCGTCGCCGCCGCGATCGAGGCCGGCTACCGGCTGATCGACACTGCGGAGAACTACGGCAACGAGCGGGGTGTCGGCGCCGGCATGCGGGGGTCCGGGGTCGCCCGCGAGGAACTCTTCGTGACGACGAAGCTGAACAAGCGCTGGCACGGCATCGATCTTGTACGAGAGGCCCTCGACGCCAGCCTCGAGCGGCTCGGGCTGGACTACGTCGACCTGCTGCTCATCCACTGGCCGAACCCGCAGCAGGACCGGTACGTCGACGCATGGCGCGGCATGGCGAAGCTCCTCGACGAGGGCGTCGTACGAGCCATCGGCACCTCCAACTTCAAGCCGGCGCACCTGCAGCGCCTGCTCGACGAGACGGGCGTCGTGCCCGATGTGAACCAGATCCAGCTGAGCCCGCTGGTCACCCGTGGTGAGGCGCGGGCCTTCGACGAGCAGCACGGCATCGTCACGGAGTCGTGGTCCCCCCTCGGCGGCGGACAGACCGACGTGCTGAAGGAGCCGCTCGTCGCCGAACTGGCGCGCAAGTACGAACGGACGACAGGGCAGCTCGTGCTGCGCTGGCACGTCCAATTGGGGCTGGTGCCGATTCCCAAGTCGAGCAACCCGGAGCGGCTCCGGCAGAACCTCGACGTGTTCTCGTTCACCCTCGATGAGGCGGACGTCGCCGCTCTCAGCGCGCTCGACCGGGGCGAGGGTGCGGCCGTCGACTCGGACGCGTTCGGGCACTGACCGACCCGGTCAACTACCCCGGCTTCAACCGTCACCCGCCGACCAGCAACTCAGCTGCCACACGCTTCTGACAAGGCGGCGGCGAGCTTGCGGCGGCGGGCGACGAACATGGGGGCGGCGCGCAATTCGTCGCCCGTCTCCGACCCGGTCCGGGGCAGATCCACCCGCACGTCCGCGGCGATCGTGCCACCGGGCGCCAGCACGAGGACGCGAGAGGCCAGGAGGACCGCTTCGTCGACCGAGTGGGTGACGAAGATGGTCGGCACGCTGTCCTCGATGGCGACGACGCGGACCCGATCCTGCAGGCGCTCGCGCGTGATCGCGTCCAGCGCCGCGAAAGGCTCGTCCATCAACAACAAGTGCGGCTGCAGCACCAGCGTGCGGGCCAGAGCGACGCGTTGCTGCTGCCCCCCCGACAGCTGCCACGTGCGCCGCTCGCCGAGGCCGTCGAGTCCGACGCGCCGCAGCGCCTCCGCGACGAGCACGTCAGTGGACCCGCCGCGGAGGCCGAACGCGACATTGCCTGCAACAGTCCGCCACGGGAACAGTCGCGGCTGTTGAAACACCACGCCGACGCCCTTGCCGGCGACCGGCGGAGCACCGTCGATGAGGACCCGTCCCGCGGTCGGCACCTCAAGACCCGCGATGAGCCTCAAAAGCGTGCTCTTGCCGCACCCCGACGGGCCGAGCACCGCGACGAACTCGTTGCTCCCGATCGTCAGGTCGATCCCGCGCAGGACGTGAGGCCCGTCGCCGTATGTGTGCCACACGCGATCGATCACGACGCGCGCCCCGTCGGGGGAAGGCGTGAGCCCTCCCCCGACGAGCAGCGAGTCGTTGTCAGCCGACGGCACCCGACAGGTCCTTCACGTCGAGGCCTGCAGCGAAGACGCTGCGATCCGGCACGGCGTCGATCGCCTTCTGCGTCAGCAAGAACTGCGCGGCGCTCAACAGGTTGTCGGCGAGGCCACCCGGCTTGTCGACGGTGCCGAGGTACGCCGCGGCGGTCTGCTCCTTGGCGGTGAGCAGGATGACCAACTTCAGCTGCTCAGTCGCCTGCTCGACGGTCAGCTCGAGCTCCTTGCCCACGGATGCAACAGCCTCCGCGTCGTTCGCCTTCAGCTTGCTCACGGCCGCATCTTCCTGCTGCACCCACACCTTCACGATGTCAGGGTGCGCCGCCGCGAAGGCGTTCGTCACGACGCCCAGGTCGTAGGTTGCCTTGCCCTGCTTGGCCAGCTCACCGCTCGAGGCGAGCACCTTGCCGTCCTTCTGAAGCTCGGCGAGCACCGGCGTCCACACGTAGGCCGCGTCGATGTCGCCACGCTTCCACGCGGCAAGGGCGTCCTGTGGCTGGAGGTCCACGATCTTCACCGATGACGGTGCCACACCGGCGAGCGCCAGGGCGGCGAGCAGCGAATAGTGCGACGTGGATCCGAACGGGGTGCCGACCTTCTTGCCCACCAGCCCCTTGACGTCGGTGATGCCACTCGCGTTGCGGGCGACGAGCTGCTCGTTGTCACCTATGACGTCGTGGATCCACAGGACCTTGTACGGGATGTTGAGCGGCGCGGTGAGCCCCTTCGTGACGGGGCTGCTGCCGGCGAGGCCGAGGTCGATCGACCCGGCGACGATAGCCGTGTTGAGGTCGCCCCCCGAGTCGAACTTGACCCACTTGATGGTGGCTCCCGGCAGCGCCTTTTCCAGCAGTTGCTGGTTTTTTACGACAAGATCAGCGTTGGGGATGAGCTGATAGCCGATGCGGACCGTGACGCCTTGCCCCGGCTGCGCCGTCGAGCTCGAGCCGGCCGAGACAGCCGCAACCGGTTTGTCGCCGCTGGCGCAGCCTGTCGCCAGCAGAGCGAGTGCCGTGGCGAGGGAGGCGGCGGCCACGGGACGCCGGAGTGATCGGGACAGCATGGACAGTCCTTCCATAGTTGACTTCAGGGGTTGTGCGAACCGTTAGACGAGCCCGCGCCACGGCGCGAGTCGGCGCTCGAGCAGCCGAAGGACTGCGTCGAGCAGGAGGCCGGAGCCGCCGAGGACGAGGATGCCGAGCACAACCACGTCGCTGCGCAGGTAGCGCTGCGCGTCGCGGATCATGCCGCCGATCCCCGGAGTCCCGTTGACCGTCTCCGCCGCAACGAGAGACGTGTAGGCGACGGCGACCGCCACCCGGATTCCGGTGAGGATTTCCGGCAACGCGGCGGGCAGCGTCACGTCCCGCACCAGCCGCAGCCGCGATGCGCCGAGCGTGCGGCCCACCTCCAGCAGCGCGGGCGTCACGCCGTGCACCGCTGCCGCTGTGGTGGCCGCGATCGGAGCCACGGCCGCGATGAACAGCAGCCACACCTTGGGCGCCTCGTCGATGCCGAACCAGAGGATGAGCAGGCTGAAGTACGCCAGTGGCGGCAACGTGCGCAGGAAAGTGACGAAGGGCTCGAAGATGATCCGGATCGGTGCGATGCCGCCGATGAGCAGCCCCACCGGCACGCCGATCAGCACCGCGAGCCCGCTGCCGATGAGGATCCGTCGCAGACTGACGAGGAGGTGGTGCGCAAGCGTCACGCCGGCGTACCCGTCCCCGGTGGACGTCAGGACCAGCGCATGCCAGACCGCCTGCGGCGACGGCACGAGCGTCGGGTCCCACACCTTGCGCCACGTGACGAACCACCAAATCGCGGTGAGGACGCCAATAGCGAGAAGTCGAAGCAGGAAACGTCGTACGACGTCAGTTCGCGACCATCGACCCCACGTCCCTACGTCATCGACGGCGACCGGGAAGGGCCCCACGGCGTTGGTGGCGTTGGTGACGGCGGGGGTGGCGATGTGGCGATCGGCGTTCGGCCGCAATGACAGATCGGCGCCCATCACTCGGCCTTGGGCAGTGCGCAGATACGAGCGAGCACGCGAGGGACGACCTCTTCCCCGACCCGCAGTGCTTCTTCGAGATGCGGGTAGCCGGAGAGGATGAATTCGTCGATGCCGGCCGCGGCGTATTCGGCCAAACGGTCGGCGACCTCGTCGTGACTGCCGACCAAGGCTGTGCCGGCACCCTCGCGTACCAGGCCGATGCCGGCCCACAGGTTCGGCGCGACCTCGAGGTCGCGTGCGGATTTTCCTCCGTGCAACGCCGCCATCCGCGCCTGTCCCACGGAGTCCATGCGAGCAAAACGTTCTTGTGTACGCCGGATCGCTTCCGGGTCGAAGCGCGACTGGATGAGCTCGGCCTCCGCCCAGGCTTGCGCGGACGAATCCCTCGCGATGACGTGGAGCCTGATGCCGGTGCGCAAGTCGCGTCCCGCCGCGCGGGCCCTGTCCTGCAGGCGGTTCACCCGCTCTGTCACGGCGCCCACTGGCTCGCCCCACATCAGCGCGACGTCGGCGAACGCGCTCGCGACGCCTTCCGCCGCCGGCGACGCGCCCCCGAAGTATATGGGCACGTCGTGTCCCGACAGGCCGGTCAGTTGGGCGTTCGCGATGTGCACGTGGTCACCGTCGTACGTGACATTGTCCCCGGACAGCAGTCGCCGTACGACGTCCAACGTCTCTGCAGTGCGCGCGTAGCGATCGTCGTGGCCGAGT
>JAVEEB010000270.1 GCA_030840665.1 Frankiaceae bacterium
GCAGGAATTCACGCTGGCTCAGCGGAATGACGCGTCCGGCGATCGTCACTTCGTGACGACGGGAATCGAGCGTGTACGGACCGACCTGGAGCGCCTTGCGGTCCTCGATGTTCGTCTTGCGCAACGCCCGGCGGACGCGGGCGAGAAGTTCCTCGATCGCGAAGGGCTTGCCGACGAAGTCCACCGCGCCGGCGTCGAGAGCCCGGACGCGTGTCTCCACGTCGTCGGCGGCCGACAGCATGATGACCGGAAGGTCCGGATCGGCGGCGCGGGCCGCCACGAGAAACTCAAGCCCGCTAAGGCCTGGCATGCGGATGTCGGTGAGGATCAGGTCGTAGCTGCCGTACATCACTTTGCGTAACGCTACGACGCCGTCGGGGGCTTGGTCGACAGTCAGGCCCATCGAGTGCAGGGCACGCACCATGAACCGGGCGAAGGCCGGTTCATCGTCGACGAGCAGGACGCGCATTGCGGTCACCCCAAAAAACAACGGTCGGCTGGAAACCGGATTCGTAAGGTTATCCTCATAAATGCGCGCAAGTACATCGCCCGGACGGGTCGACTTTTGCTGCTGTGCCGAGAAAACTTCGGACAAGTTCGACTATTCCGGCATATTGCTAGCGCCCTCTGAGTAGGCCACACGATCTGCCGTCCGGTTTGTCCCGCCGGGGACCGGCGCCGGACCGCCGAACGCCGCCGGAGCGCCGAACGCCGCCGGAACGCCGAACGCCGCCGGCGAGTCGCTGGTGCGACCCGCCGACGGCGTATCCATGGAGGATTTTCTAGGGGGCACAGGTCGTGCGGTCGACGACGTACGGGCCGACGCACCGGAACAGCGTCGGGTTGATTACTGACGGTGGCTGCCAGAGCTTCGTCGCCTGCTCGTAGTCGTAGGCGTAGCTGAGCAGCGTCGCCTCCGAGTAGCCGGTTCCGACGAACTCGAGGCCTTCGGGGTGGAGCGTGCCTGCCTGGTAACCGGCTCGCGCCATCACGGCCGGGTAAGCGGCGCGCGCCGCGTTGGTGTTGCCACTCGTACCCGCGAACACGATCGCCGTGATGTTGTTGTTGTGCAGCGTCGTGTCGATGCGGCCACGAGCGTCCGCGAGGCCCTGCGTGATGAGCGACTCGTTGGCCTGAACGGTTGCCGGGTCGTTGAGGTTGATCGCCTGCGACTGCTCGAGGAGCGTCTCACCGAACTTCAACGCGACCGCCGGATGCGCCTTGTTGTAGGCGATTACGGCCTCCAGTGTGCGCACCGGGTCCTGCTTCGGGAGCTGACCGAGGTAGGCGTTGAGG
The DNA here is from genome assembly GCA_030840665.1 of Frankiaceae bacterium. Lineage (GTDB taxonomy): Bacteria > Actinomycetota > Actinomycetes > JAVEEB01 > JAVEEB01 > JAVEEB01. The sequence continues at coordinate 1,297 of JAVEEB010000270.1, forward strand.
CCCTTCTTGAACTCGTAGTCCCACACGCGGGTCGGGAGATTCGCCGAGTTGATGTCGACCGGCACCATCGTCGCGCCCTGGTCGCGCAGCGCCTGCAGCGCAGCGTCGAACAGCGGATCCGGAATTGCCGGTACGACATAGCCGAGCCGGGCACCCTGGAGAGACGTCGTGGACAGCGCCTTCGTGTAGTCGAAGTGCTTGTACGGTCCCGCGGTGGCAGTCGCGGGGTCCGCCGAGTCGACGCCCGTCGTCATCGCCGACAGCATTGCGGCGGCGTCCCACACGGTGTGCGCGATCGGGCCGGTCGTGTCGCTGGTCGCCGAGATCGGGATGACGCCGCTGCGGCTGATCAGACCCACGGTGGGCCGGATGCCGATGTCCGACATGAAGCTCGACGGCTGCAGGATGGAGCCGCCGGTGTCGGAGCCGACCGCCGCCGGCACGAGGCCGGCCGCGACGGCGGAACCCGAGCCGGAACTCGAACCTCCGGGGTTCAGCGCGGCGTCGTACGGGTTGAGCACCTGGCCGCCGAGAGAGCTGTAGCCGTTCGGGGCGCCGCTGGTCATCCAGTACGCGAACTCGGCCATGTTCGCCTTGCCGAGAATGACGGCGCCGGACGCCTTGAGCTGCGTGATCTGCGGAGCGTCCTTCGCCGGGTAGGAGTGGGCGAGCGCGACCGAACCGGCCGTGGTCGGCAGGCCGGCCACGTCGACGTTGTCCTTCACGAGGATCGGGATGCCCATCATCGGGCCGAGGTCCACACCGCGTGCCCGCAGCTTGTCGACGTTCTTGGCGTCGGCTTCCCACTGCGGGTTGATGTTGCGCACGGCATTGAGACCTGGACCGCTCGTGTTCATGGACTTGATGCGCGCCAGGTACAGGTTGCCGAGTTGCACGGCGCTGATCTTGCCGGCCATGAACAGCTCGTGCAGCTGCTGGACGGTCGCGGTCTCGAGGTTGAGCGAGGCTGCGACCGGCTTCGATTCCGAGCTCGCCTGGGCGGAGGACGCGGTGACCGCGGCGACGGAGACGGTGGCGGTCAGTGCCACCGTCGCCACCGTTGCGACGGTCCGGCGGCGGACATTTCTGAGTGCAAATGATGTCAAGGGAGATCCTTCGGTTGCGCACCAGGCGGCGAGTCGCTCGCCGTGGTACGTAGCGTGGGAGGGGGAACAAAATGGAGCAAAGCACGCATTCGGCCGGAAGATGAACTAATGCTGCCAGTCGTCACGAGGCTTTTACCTCGCCGTAACCGGACGACGGCCGCGACCCGTTGGGGGCCCAAAACGATCAATGCTCACTGGGGTTTGGCACGTACTCGCCCGCGGACGCTCG
>JAVEEB010000282.1 GCA_030840665.1 Frankiaceae bacterium
CCGGAGACCGGCACGCCGAGGACCGACATGGACGACGGCCACATGCGCCGGGGGTCGACCGGCACCCCCGGCTTGGCGAGCTGCTCCCCCGCGTCCGTCACGGCGGCGTCGGCCACGTCGATGTCGAGGGTGCCGCCGCGGCAGTTGTCGCACCGGCCGCAGTCCGACGCGCCCGGATCGTCGAGCTGCTCGCGCAGGAAGCGCATGCGACACGAGGTGGTCGCGATGTAGGCGAGCATCGCCTGCTGCTCGTCCTCGCGGACGCGGGCGACCTTCGCGTACCGGTCCGCGTCGTACTCCCACGGCTCCCCGGTCGCCTGCCAGCCCCCGGTCACCCGGCGAACGGCGCCGTCGACGTCGAGCACCTTGAGCATCGACTCGAGCCGCGTGCGTGAAAGGTCGACCAGCGGCTCGAGCGCGGCGGTGCTCAGCGGCTTTCCCGCCTCGGTGAGCGCCGCGAGCGCGTCGCGGACGGCGCGCTCCGGGGGAAAGCCTGTCGATGCGAAGTAGTCCCAAACCGCTCGGTCCTCATCGCCCGGCAGCAGCACGACCTGAGCGGACGCGACGCCGCGGCCGGCTCGACCGACCTGCTGGTAGTACGACACCGGGCTGCTCGGCGCCCCGAAGTGGATGACGAATCGCAGGTCCGGCTTGTCGAAACCCATCCCCAGCGCGCTCGTCGCCACGAGCGCCCGCACCTTGTTGGTCAGGAGGTCGTCCTCTGCTGCGAGGCGCTCCGCCTGCTCGGTCTGCCCGCTGTAGGCCCGGACCGCGTGGCCGTGCTCGCGCAGGTAGGCGGCGACTTGCTGCGTGGCCGCGATCGTCAGCGCGTAGATGATGCCCGAGCCGTCCGTCGTACGAAGGAACGCGTCGAGCCAGGCGAGACGGTGAGCCGTCGACGGCAGCCGGGCCACGTCCAGCGACAAGCTTTCGCGGTCAAGCGTGCCGCGCAGGACCAGGACGTCGGCCGCCGCTCCGGTGCCCAGCTCGAGCACGTGCGCGACGTCCTCCACGACACGTGAGTTGGCCGTGGCGGTGGTCGCCAGGACCGGGATGCCCTCGGGGAGCTCGCCGAGGAGAGTCCGCAGGCGGCGGTAGTCGGGCCGGAAGTCGTGGCCCCAGTCGGAGATGCAGTGCGCCTCATCGACGACGAGCAGGCCGCAGGTCGCGGCGAGCTGCGGCATCACGTTGTCCCGGAAGCCCGGGTTGTTGAGACGTTCCGGGGACACGAGCAGCACGTCGACCTCACCGGCGCGCACCGCGTCGTACGTCGCGTCCCACTCGACGAGGTTCGTCGAGTTGACGGTGACCGCCGTGACCCCGGCGCGCTGCGCGGCGGCGATCTGGTTGCGCATCAGGGCCAGCAACGGGCTGACGATGACGGTGGGCCCGCCCCCTTGGGCGCGCAGGAGCGCCGTCGCGATGAAGTAGACAGCCGACTTGCCCCAACCGGTGCGCTGCACCACCAGGGCGCGGCGGCGATGGACCACCAGCGCCTCGATCGCGGTCCACTGGTCCTCGCGCAGCGTGGCGTCGGGACCGGCGAGCGCGCGCAACTGCGCCTCGGCGTCGTCGCGCAGGGAGGTCAAGGCAGGCATTGGGCGACCGTACGCCGAACGCCCGACAGCACGGACAGCGCGTGGCGCCCTGTGGATGAGGACAGCGACCGCGCGAACCTGTGGACGAGTTCTGGCGTGCTCCCACGATCTTGCGGGTAACCGGCCGGGATGACCGACTTGCCGAGTGCCCGCGACCTCGCCGCCACCCCCACCCCGGGAGGTGGGACATCGTCCACGACCCGGCTGGCGGTCTCCGCCGTGGTCGGCCTCGTGGCAGGCGTCGCCGTGGGCCTTCCGGCGAAGTGGCCGCTCGGGATCCTGGCCGGCTGGATCGCCGGCGGCCTGACGTACGAGCTGTGGCTCTGGCTGACGATCCGCGGCATGGACGCCGGTCAGACCGCGAGCCATGCCGTGCGCGAGGACCCCGGACGCGCGATGACCGATGTCGCGGTCCTGCTGTCCGCGGTCGCCAGCCTCCTGGCCGTGGGGCTGGTGGTCGCGGGTTCCAGCTCTACGCACGGCCTCGACAAGGCTGTGCACGTCGCGGCGAGCGTGGTCGGCGTGGTCGTCGGCTGGGCGCTCGTGCATCTGTCGTACACGACGCGGTATGCCCGCCTGTACTACACGGGCGTCGACGGAGGCATCGACTTTCAGGAGGAAGACCCGCCGCAGTACATGGACTTCGCCTACGTCGCGTTCACCATCGGCATGACGTTCCAGGTGTCGGACACCGACCTGCAGACAAAGGAGATCCGCAGCACCGCGCTGCACCATGCGCTGCTGGCCTACCTGTTCGGCGCCGTCATCGTGGCGTCGACGATCAACGTGCTCGCCGGGCTGGCCAAGTAGCCGGCTCAGTCCTGGCCGGCCGCCGCGTCGCCCCCGGAGCCGTCCTTCGGGAGATCTTCGCTCGGGAGATCTTTGTTCGCGAGACCGTTGTTTGCGAGATCGTTGTTCGCGAGGTCGTCGGGTCGATTCTGCTTGCCCGCTGCTCGCCGATCCGTGCCGAGCTTGCGGCGCTCCGGCAACCCTTTTTCACGGCGCGTCAGGTCGATGAGCCGACGCCTTTCCTGCGCCCGCTTCTCATCGTCAGACTGGCTCTCCGGCGTTGCGCTCATGTCAGTCCTCTCTCGTTCGACATCGGGCGGGCAGGCGCGCGAACACGTTTCGTTAATGCGCCTCGCCGGGGGGATATCAAGCGCAGACTAGCGGTCGACGCATGGCCGGAGCATGTCGACGGCCCGCGCGTCGTGTGAGTTTCACGAAGGGAGGCTGACGAATATGGTGACCGTCGGCGTTCTCACGAATCTCATCGGCGGCGGCTACCACGGTGAGGTCATCGGCGCGATCTCCCACGCTGCCTCCCGCTTGGGTGCTCGCTTGATCGTGGTGCAGTCGCTGCCGGCCGGCCTGGCAGCCAACGCTCGCGACGACCCGCCGGCCCCATTCCTGACCGACGCCACGGCACGGGCGGTCGTCGACGGCTGGCTCGTGCTGCCCTGGGCGGCTCAGGCCGCCGCGATCGCCGATCTGGTGTCCACCGGCACGCCGATCGTCGGCATCAGCACCCAAGTGCCGGGCGGGTCGGCCGTCGTGCCGGACAACGCAGCTGGGACCCGTGCCGCCGTCGACCACCTGCTGGCACACGGCCATCGATCGATCGCTTTCGTTGGGTGGCTCGGGCAGGACGACATTCGCGAACGCTACGAGGCGTACCGCGCGGCAATGGTGACGGCAGGGCTTCCGATCCTGTTGTACGAAGCCACGGACAACGTCGAATCGGGCGGGCGGGCCGCGGCTGCGCTGATGTTTGCCGACGGCCTGCGCTGCACGGCGACTCTGGCGGCGACCGACCTCAACGCGCTCGCGTTGTCGTGGGCGCTCGCCGCCGCGGGCGTGCAACTCCCGGCCGGCCAAGCGGTCATCGGCTTCGACGACATCGAGACCGGAGCGCACGCGGACCCTCCGCTCACGTCTGTCCGTGTGCGCCACCGAACCCTGGCGGCCGAAGCGACACTGTCGTTGTTGCGGATCGTCGCGGGCAAGGACCCACGCGAGGGCATCAAGCGCATTGCCACGAGCATCGTGATCCGCGAATCCTGCGGATGCGAGTCGGTCACGACCCGACACCGCACGACATCGACCGGCGCGTCGGCCATCGACGCAAAGGCGCAGTTGCGCGAGTCCGTCGACGAGTGCATGGCGGGGTTGTCGCCGGCGGACCTGACGCCCGCGGGGGCCGGTCGGACCTTCGATCTCGTGCAGCACATCAGCGAGATCATCGACGCAGCCGCGGTCGCCCTGACCCCGGGTGACCAGGCGACGTTGGCGGGCCTCGTCACGGAACTCGTCGGCCAGCCGTCGGAGCGGACGCAGCTTGTCGGTGTCGTCGAGGCCATCAAGACCTACGCGGACGCGGTCGGCAGTGGGCAGCGGCCGTTGAGTGACACCGCTGTCGCTCGCATCTACGACACCGTCGCCGTCGCCAGTTCGGCGATCTCCGATCTGCAGGCCCGGGTCAACCTGGGCGGCAATGCAGGTCTGAGGACCGCGCTCAACGAGCAGTACGAAGTCGTCCTCGATCTGCTGCGCAACGTCGAGGAAGACCCACGTGATTTGTTGTGGATGCGCGAGACGGCGATCGGCTCTGCGTGCCTCGGCCTGTGGACCAACGATGAGGCTCCGCGCCGGCTCCGGGTCGCGGGCGTCTTCGGATCCGACTCGGCGAAGGCGTCGGTCAATGGCACCACGGTCAGCGCCGACCTCTTTCCCCCACTGGAGTTTCTGGCCGGAATGCGGCACCCGGCAAGTGACGTGGTGTTCGTCATCCCGGTCCTGGTCAACACCACCGAGTGGGGGCTGCTGGCGCTGACTGCCTCGATCGACGACCGGACGACGCCGCGGGAAAGCTTCAACTACTGGGCGGCCCTTCTTGCCGTCGCACTCGAACAGGCGGCCCTGCTGGACTCGCTTCGCCGCAATAGTGAGGCGCTCACCGAATCAGTTGAACGCGAGCGCGAGCTGACCGAGAGTATCCGGCAGAGCGAGACACGCTATGCACTCGCGGCGGCAGCGGCCAGCGACGGGCTGTGGGACTGGGATGTCGAGAGCGGCCAAGTGTTCTGGAGCCCACGACTGCGCGGAATTCTCGGGTACGAGGAGGCCAACTACTACTCGAACGTCGAGGAGTGGTTCGCGTCCGTGCACCCTGACGATGTCGCCTCGTTGCGGGCGCGCATCGACATGCGGCGCAAGCGCGGGCCGAGGCGGATGGAACACGAATACCGCATGCAGAGGGCCGACGGCAGTTACATCTGTGCCCTCACCCGGGCGATCGACGTCCGAGGCGACGACAACGTCGTGACACGCGTTGTCGGGTCGTTCACCGACGTCACGGTACGCAAGGCGCTCGAGGAACAACTACGCCAAGGCGCCTTGTACGACGCGATAACCGGCCTCCCGAATCGGACGCTCTTCGTCACGCAGGTCGAGAAGGCCATCGCTCAGGCGAAGCGGTCGGCCGACTACCGGTTCGTCGTCCTCTTTCTCGACCTCGACGGCTTCAAGGTGGTGAACGACAGCTTGGGTCACGCCATCGGTGACCTGATGCTCAACGAGGTCGGGGTTCGCGTCCGCACGGTGTTGCGCGACGGCGACACCGGTGCCCGGTTCGGCGGCGACGAGTCCGCCGTCCTGCTGACGGGCGTCGACATCGCCGGCCACCACGTCGTCGTGACGGCCAGTGTGGGCGTCGCCGGTGCACAGGGTGGCGTCGGCACTCAGCAGGCCGCCGAGGACATCATCCGCGATGCGGACATCGCCATGTATCGCGCGAAGTCCACCGAGCCGGGCACCCACGCCGTGTTCGACATCCGGATGCACGAGCGCGCGGTGCAACGGTTGCGCACGGAAGTCGAGCTGCGACAGGCGATTCGCCTGGGCCAGCTTGAAGTGCACTATCAGCCGATCGTCGAGTTCACGACGGGCACGATCCGCCGGGTCGAAGCGCTCCTGCGGTGGCGTCACCCCGACCGCGGCCTGCTTCCACCGTCGAGTTTCCTGGCCGTGGCGGAGGAAGCCGGCCTCATGATCCCGATCGGCCACTGGCTCCTGGCGGAGTCGTGTCGCGCCCTCGCGGGTTGGCGCAGGGAGAAGGCGTGCCGCGGGGACGTCTCCGTGAGCGTCAACGTCTCCCATCGCGAGTTCTGGCACGGCAGTCTGGTCGAGAGCGTCCACGAGGCCCTGCGTGCGGCGGGCCTGCCGCCCGAGTCGCTGACGCTGGAGATCACCGAAGGCGTGATCATGGACCAGCCCGAGCAAGCGATGCGAACGCTCGTTCAACTGCGCGACGCGGGCGTCGGTCTGCACATCGACGACTTCGGCACCGGCTATTCGTCGCTGCAATCGCTGCACCGTTTCCCGATTCGCGCGTTGAAGATCGACCAGTCGTTCGTCGCGGACGTGACGACGGACTCTCGCAGCAGGGAATTGATCAGGACCATCGTGATGATGGGAGCCAACCTCGGCGTTCACGTCATCGCCGAGGGCATCGAGTCGATGGAACAACGCGACGCACTGGTGTCCATCGGCTGCGTCGAGGGCCAGGGCTTGTGGTACTCAGCGGCACTCCCTGGTGACCAGATCAGTGAGATCCTGAGCCGGCCCGCGCCGCTCGTCGGCAGGCCGCCGCGGTCCATCGGGCGGAGCGGACCGCCCGAGTGACGCGTAAGGAATCCGTCACATCGATGTCGTCGCAATCCGGCGACGGCCAGCGGACAATCAGTTGGTGACCCCACCAACGACGAAGCCCCTCCCCCGGCATGCGACGACCGGGGCCTTCATCGGCTTGCTATCCGTCGGCCTGTTCCTCGCCGTTGCCCAGTTCGTCGCTTTGTGGACGGGTCGCTCGAGCGCTCCGGTGCTGGCGATCGGACAACGGTTCGTCGACCACTACACGCCGCCCTGGCTCGCGGATTTCGCCAAGAAGCAGTTCGGGACCAATGACAAGGCTGTCCTCATCGTCGGCATCTTCGTCGTCATCGCCCTGATTGCGGCAGCCGTCGGGGTGCTGGCGATGCGGCACCCGGAGTTCGGTACGGCGGGGATCGTCGCTCTGGCGGCTATTGCGGGCTTCACGGCACAGGGCCTGCCGGACGCCGGGCGAGCCGCGTCCCTGCCGGCAATCGCCGGTGCGGTCGCGGCCCTCATCGCCTTCCGCGGACTGCTCCGTGCCGCGAAACCGCGGCCGCTGCGTTTGACGCTCGATGCCTTTGCGGCCGGTCAGCGACCCGGTAAGCCCGCGCTGGAAACAGTCGGGAGCAACGACCGACGGCGGTTCCTCGTTGCGAGCGGCAGTGCCGCGGCGGCTGCGGTGGTCGCCGGCGCCGTGGGGGCCAGTGGTTCCCGGCGCGGCGCTGCGGCGGCCGCATCCCGAGACGGCGCCGGCCTGGCCACCGTGACTCCGTCGGCGACAGCCGCCCCCGGGGCCGCAGTAACGGCGACAGCGCAGCTCACGGTGCCGGGGTTGCCCCCGTTCTTCACTCCCAACAAGGACTTCTACCGCATCGACACCGCCCTGAGCGTGCCGGAGATCGACGCCAATACGTGGTCGCTGCGCATACACGGCATGGTCGACAAAGAGCTGACGCTGTCGTACGCCGACCTGCGCGCCATGCCCGCGGTCGAGCACGACGTGACGTTGTGTTGCGTCTCGAACCCAGTGGGCGGCCCGCTCATCAGCAACGCCCGCTGGACCGGCGTCCTGCTGACGGACGTCCTCGCCATGGCCGGCGTTCACCAGGACGCGACACAGTTGTTCAGCACGTCCGCCGATGGCTGGACAAGCGGCAGCCCTACCTCAGTCGTCCTCGACGGGCGAGCGGCGATGCTCGCCTACGGGATGAACGGCGAGCCGTTGCCGATCCCGCACGGTTTCCCGATGCGCCTCGTCGTACCGGGGCTGTACGGCTACGTCTCCGCCACGAAGTGGCTGACCGACATCGAGCTCACCACGATGGACAGGCAGGGTTACTGGGTGCCACGCGGCTGGTCACAGCTGGGGCCCGTGAAGACCGAGTCCCGCATCGATGTTCCCAACAGCAGAAATCCAGCCGTGGCGGGGCTCTCACCGATTGCCGGGGTCGCCTGGTCGCAACACAAGGGGATCGCGAAGGTCGAGGTCAGTATCGACGAGGGCCCGTGGCTGGAGGCGCGCCTCGCGGGTGAGGACGTGACGGACACGTGGCGCCAGTGGGTGTACGACGGCTGGCGCGCGACACAGGGTGCGCACCGGATCCGGGTGCGGGCAACCGACAAGACGGGGTACGTGCAGACGGCCACCGTCGCTGACGTCGTGCCCGATGGCGCGACGGGCTACCACGAGATTTCCGTCAACGTGGGCTGAGCGTTTCCTGTCAACCCGAGGCGATGAGCCTGGCGCGTTCGGCGGCCACGTCGAAGTCGGCGACGGGCCACTGCGGTGCCATGGTCTGCAACGTCTCGATCAGTAGGCGCGTCACGGCCCAGTTGCGATACCACTTGCGATCGGCCGGGATGACGAACCAGGGCGCAGCGTCCGAGTTGCACCTCTCGATCGCGACGTTGTACGCCTCCATGTACGCATCCCAAAAGGCGCGCTCGTCGATGTCGGGCGACTTGAACTTCCAATGCTTGTGCGGGTTGTCGAGCCGGGCAAGCAGGCGCGTCTTGGACTCGTCACGTGAAATATGCAGGAAGCACTTGATAATCGTCGTGCCACCGGCAGCCAGGCCCTCCTCGAAGCGGTTGATCTCGCCGTATCGGCGGCGCCAGACCTCGGGCGGCACGAGGTCGTGCACGCGAACGATGCCGACGTCCTCGTAGTGCGACCGGTCGAAGACACCGATGATCCCCGGCTTCGGGGCATGCGGCCGGATGCGCCACAGAAACGTGTGCGCAAGCTCTTCCTTCGTCGGGGCCCCGAACGCGGCGACGGCGCAGCCCTGCGGGTTGACCTCTCCGAGCACGTGGCGCACCGTGCCACCCTTGCCCGCCGTGTCCATTCCCTGGAGGACGAGCAACACGCTGCGCGACCCGCCGGACTGGCCTTCGGCGAACAGCCGCTCCTGCAAGTCCGACAGGACGCTCGCCTCGACAGCCCGCGCCGCCTCGGCCGCCGTCTTGTCGCCGTTGAATCCCGGTGTCGATCGGGGATCGACGGAGTCGAGATTGGTGGGGCCCGCCGGCATGCGTAGCAACTCGCTGAGAGAATGTGGCTGCTTGATCACGGGGCCTCCGGCGTCGAGTGTGCGATCGTACGCGGCTCGTTCGTCACCCGCGGCAAGTGCGTCGTCGGCATACCCGCGCGGGTCGCCCGGACACCGAGGCAGACTGTCTGCATGACACACGCCGACATGGGCCAGCCCGAAGACACCGGCACCGGCCCGGTCGAAGACATCGGGACCGGTGCGCTCGACGACATCGGCGAGCGCGAGGGCGCCAACCCGCCGCTGCTGTTCGACCTGCGCACGCAGCTCGGTGGCCCGCGCGGGGTGTTCGACTCCAGCGTCCCCGGCGTGGTCATGGCGATCGCGACGGTCTTCACCTCGGTGTGGCGCGCGATCATCGCGGCGTTGATCTCCGCGGCCCTGCTCGCCGCGGTTCGGTTGGTGCGGCGCGAGCCGGTGCGCCAGACCGCAATGAGCCTGGGTGGCATTGCGTTGTGTTATCTGCTCGCGCGCTCCACGGGGAACGCGAAGACGTTCTTCCTGCCGGGCATCCTCATCAACGGTGGCTACGCGGTGGCGCTGCTCATCAGCCTCATCGTGAGGCAGCCGGTGATCGGCTTCGCGGCGGCGATGTTGGACGCCCGCTACCAGCACTGGCAGAGTCACCCGCCGCTGCGACGCGCCGCCGCCCGCGCCACCGTTCTATGGCTGGCCGTCTTCTCGCTGCGCTTCTTCATCGTGGGGGGCCTCTACCTGCGCAACCGCGCCGACCTTCTGCCTGTCACGCGGCTGGCGCTCGGCCTGCCGCTGTACGTCGCGGCGATCGGCGTCACCGTGCTCCTGCTGCGCGGTCACGCGCGAGAGGCCGACGCCGTCTCCTAGCGTTCGATCGGGGCGAAGCGGACCTGACCCGCAGCCGTGGGCTCCAGCCAGCTCGCCACACTGCGGACCGCGATCGGGGCGCCCGGCACCGGGTAGCACGGCTCGTACACGACCGCCTCTTGATTCTCCCGCGGCCCGTCCGCGAGATGCGCCAGCCCGTACACGACGTATTCACCGCCCTTGTAGTGCCGGTACCGGCCCGGCGGCACGGCATCGGTCGGACGACCCCACGGCTGCAACAGTCCTTGACCCATGGCGCCTATTGTCAGACCTGTCCGCGCCGAGCGCGCGGACGGGCTGACACGAACACGCCATCTGGCTACCGTCAGCCCCGCGGCGACCAGCCGCGGCCAGCTGCAAGCCGGAGGTCGGCCATGACAGTGCCCGCACGCAACGACTCGTCGCGCGGTTCGCGCTGATGGGCGACGCTCAACTGACCGTCGGCGTCCTGCGGGAAACCGCTCCCGGCGAGCGTCGGGTGTCCGTTGTCCCCGACGGCGCCGCCGCCCTCACCAAGGCCGGCACGAGGGTGCTCGTCGAGGCGGGCGCGGGCAAGGGGGCCTTCTTTCCCGACGCGGCGTACGAGGCCAGCGGGGCTGAGGTCGTTGACGGCGCGGACCTGCACCGGCGCAGCGATGTGCTGCTGTCCGTTCGCAAGCCCGACACGATCGACGGGATGCGCGATGGCCAGGTGCTCATCGGTCTTCTCTCACCGTTGCTCGACGCGCCAGGCATGGCCGCACTCGCGCAGCGCGGCGTGACCGCGGTCAGCCTCGACCGCCTCCCCCGCACGCTGAGCCGCGCCCAGTCGATGGACGCGCTCACGTCGCAGGCGAACATCGCCGGCTACAAGGCCGTGCTCGTGGCCGCCGGCACCTACACCGGCTACTTCCCCATGCTCATGACCGCGGCCGGCACGGTCCGGCCCGCTGTCGTGCTCGTCCTCGGCGCGGGCGTCGCCGGGCTCCAGGCCATCGGCACGGCTCGGCGGCTCGGGGCGATCGTCCACGGGTACGACGTGCGGCCGGAAGCCCGCGGTGACATCGAGTCGCTCGGCGGCAAGTTCCTCGACCTGGGGGCCAAGGCCGTGCCGTCGGAAGGTGGTTACGCGCGGGCCCTCACGGACGAGGAAACGCAAGCCCAGCAACAAGCTTTGACCGCCGCGATCGCGAAGAACGACGTCGTCATCACCACCGCGCAAGTGCCCGGCGCCAAGCCTCCCGTGCTCGTCACGGCGGCGGCGGTCGCTGCCATGCGGTCCGGGTCGGTCATCGTCGACCTCGCCGCTGGCCCACTCGGCGGCAACGTCGACGGATCCGTGCCCGACGAGACGGTCGTCACGGAGAACGGCGTGACCATCATCGGCGCCGGCAACCTCCCCTCGACGATGGCGGCCGCGGCGTCCACCGCCTACTCCCGCAACATCTCCGCATTACTCGCGCACCTGCGCAACACCGGCGTCCTGCTCATCGACGCGGCCGACGAGATCCAGGCCGGTGTCGTCATCACCCACGGCGGACAGGTCATCAACGCAGCCACCGCTGCCCTTATCAACACCGGAGGCGCGTCGTGACACCAGCGTTGTTCGCTGACCTTGCCGTGTTCGTGCTGGCCCTCCTCGTGGGGATCGAGGTCATCAGCAAGGTCCCGGCGACACTGCACACCCCGCTCATGTCGGCGGCCAACGCGATCCACGGCATCGTGGTCGTGGGCGCGATGATCGTGGCGGCGGCAACGGACACCGTGCCCGGCTACATCCTGGCGTTCGTCGCCGCGGTGTTCGCCGCGATGAACGTCGTCGGCGGGTACGTCGTCACCGACCGCATGCTGGGCATGTTCCGGCAGCGGCCCGTCGCCAAGGCCCCGGTCGCCGCGGCCCCCGTCGCAGCCACTGACAGCGTGGAGGCGGGCGCATGAACGGCTTCGACAGCGTGACCCACCTCATCTACCTGGCCGTCGCCGCCTGCTTCGTGCTCGGGCTCCACTTCATGAACTCACCGGCGACGGCGCGCCGCGGCTCGCAACTGTCCGCCGCCGCCATGACCGTCGGCATCGTCACCACGATCGCCGTGCTCGCAAAGGCGCACGTCATCACCGGCACGGGCGTGGCGGTGCTCGCCAGCGGACTTCTCATCGGCGGAGCCGTCGGCCTGTGGATGGCGCGCACCGTCCAGATGACGCAGATGCCGCAACTCGTCAGCCTGTTCAACGCTGCCGGCGGTGGTGCGGCGACCCTCGTCGCGTTCGTCGCCATCCTGGCCGAGCCGGGCGGCATCAACCACGCCAACAGCACCGTCGTCGTCGCCACCCTCCTCGACGTGGCGATCGGGTGCGTCACGTTCAGCGGGTCGATCATCGCGGCCGGCAAGTTGCACGGCGTGGTGCCCGGTCAGCCACTCATCTTCAAGGGTTCCCGCGCGGTCAGCATCGTGCTCGCGCTCGTCGTCGTCGCGGGCGCCATCACACTGCTCACGGGCCACGGGGGCATGCCGGTCCTCGTCGCCATCGCCGTTGCCGCGCTCGGCTTCGGCGTGACCATGGTGCTGCCCATCGGCGGCGCCGACATGCCCGTTGTCATCTCGCTGCTCAACGCCTTCACGGGCATCGCCGTCGCCATGGCCGGGTTCGCTCTCGACAGCCTGGTGCTCATCACGGCCGGTGCCCTCGTCGGCGCGTCCGGTGGCATCCTGACGAAGCTGATGGCCGACGCCATGAACCGCTCGCTCATGGCGATCATGCTGGGCGGTTTCGGCACCTCCGATACGGCCGTCGGTGCCGTCACCGCCGCCTCCGGCGCGCCCGTGCGGCAGTCGTCTGCCGACGACATCGCGATCCAGCTGGCGTACGCCGAACGCGTCGTCATCGTGCCCGGGTACGGCCTCGCGGCGGCCCAGGCCCAGCACGAGCTGGTGGCGCTGGCGAACGCGCTCGAGGCGCACGGGGTGAGCGTGTCGTACGCGATCCATCCTGTCGCCGGCCGCATGCCGGGCCACATGAACGTGCTCCTCGCGGAGGCGAACGTGTCGTACGAGGCGATGCGGGACCTGGACGAGGCGAACGCCGAGCTGCCCATCGCCGACGTGGCCCTCATCGTGGGCGCCAACGACGTCACGAACCCGGCCGCCCGCCGACCCGGCTCGCCCATCTTCGGCATGCCGATCCTCGACGTCGACAAGGCGCGCAGCGTGCTGGTCATCAAGCGGTCGATGGGCCATGGCTATGCCGGGCTCGACAACGAGCTCTACAACGACCCGAAGACCGGCATGTTCTTCGCGGACGCCAAGGCGGGTCTGGCCGCCCTGTCGGCCGCGCTGAAGGAGTACGTGCACTAGGCAACCCGGCGTCCGGTGAATCCTTCGTTGCCGACAACCGTTGAACGGGCCACAATCGGGGAATCGGTCGACCGGAAGGAGCCTCATGACCGACGTCGCCACCGAAATTGTGGGCACTCTCGCCTCCCTGCTCCACGACCCCGAACCCCCTCTTGCCGTGCGCGCGTGGGACGGGTCGTCGGCCGGGCCGCCGACAGCACCCACGACCCTCGTGTTCCGTTCCCGGCAGGCCCTCCATCGCATCCTGTGGCGGCCGAATGAGCTCGGCCTTGCCCGTGCGTACGTGAGCGGTGAGATCGACCTCGAGGGCGACGTCTTCGCGCTCGTGAAGCTGCGTGACCGGATGGGCGGTGGCGGCGAGGCTCCTCTGACGACCAGATCGAAGCTGCACCTGGGCCGCAGCGTCTTGAAGCTGGCGGGCCTGCACCGCAACCCGGCGCCGCCGAAGGAAGAGGCGCGGGTGAGCGGCCGCCTGCACAGCAAGTCGCGCGACGCGGAGGCCATCTCCCACCACTACGACGTCGGCAACGATTTCTACCGGCTCGTTCTCGGCGAGTCGATGACGTATTCCTGTGCTTACTGGACAGACGGCGGCACCTTGGCTGACGCACAGGCCGCGAAGCACGACCTCGTGTGCCGCAAGTTGGCGCTGGCGCCGGGGATGCGCGTGCTCGACGTCGGGTGCGGCTGGGGAGCGTTCCTCATCCATGCGGCCAAGCGGTACGGCGTGCACGGGGTCGGCGTGACGTTGTCGCACGAGCAGGCCACGTACGCGCGGAAGAGAGTGGCCGACGAAGGCGTGGCAGACCTCATCGAGATCCGGGTGCAGGACTACCGCGACGTCACCGACGGGCCCTTCGACGCGATCTCCAGTGTCGGGATGGCCGAGCATGTCGGCTTGGCGCATTTGCCTGCGTACACAGGAAAGTTGTACGCCTTGCTCCGTCCGGGTGGTCGCCTCCTCAACCACGCGATCAGCCGCCGGCCGGGGAAGGCCGAGGCCCTGGAAGGGTTCATGGGCCGGTACGTGTTCCCGGACGGCGAGCTGCAGCCGATCGGCACCATGACGTCCGCCATCGAGGAGGCGGGCTTCGAGGTGCGCGACGTGCAGGCCCTCCGCGAGCACTACGGCCTGACCTTGCGGGCGTGGGTGGACAACCTGCAGGCCAACTGGGCCGAAGCCGTGGCCCTGACCTCCGAGGGCCGCGCGCGCGTGTGGTTGCTCTACAT
The DNA here is from genome assembly GCA_030840665.1 of Frankiaceae bacterium. GTDB lineage: Bacteria > Actinomycetota > Actinomycetes > JAVEEB01 > JAVEEB01 > JAVEEB01. Next base: position 14,209 of record JAVEEB010000282.1, read on the forward strand.
GGCGGGATCGGCGGTCGGGTTCGAGACGAATCGGCTGGGCGTGACGCAGGTGCTGGCCGTGAAACCCGCCGATGGCGGCGCGTCCGCCATGCCCTTGCAACGGGCGCTGTGACGTCAGGCCGAGCCTAGGTCGCGCGCCCCTCGTCGAGCAGCCGCAGCTGCGTCACGACTTCGTGGGCGGAGACGTACGCGGGCGATAGGGCGTGCGTCATGGCGCGAAGCTCGCGTTCGGGGACGAGACGGCCGACCGGCGGTTTGCCGGCGCGCAACGCGACGAAGAGCACGAAACCCGGCCGCGGCAACACCGTGACGTCGACGGTGCGGAACTCCTCGATCGCCGCTTCGACGCTCGCGAGGAAGCGCGCCGTCACGGCCCGGACGTGCTCATGGGCGCCCGCCCCGATCACGCCGCCACCCGTTGACGTGTACAGGCTGGTCGTGCCGTCGGCGAGACCGACGAGGGTCGCCACTCCGCTCTCCGAGGCCATGTCCACGAACGCGCCCCACACGCGGCCCACCGCCACGTCGATCCCCACGTCTGCCGCGTCGGTGGTGCACAACTGCAGGCGCAGTCCCTCGTAGGGCGAGTCTTTCCCGGCGTTGTCGCTTTTACCGATCCTCAACGAACACCCTCCAACCAGCTAGTGGCGCCGCGGCCCCCGTCGCCCTCATCCCTTGGGATGAGGGCGAGATCAGCCCGCCGACCGTAGTGCGATGACGATCTTGACTCATAGCTTTCTTCCTGAGCCACTAGGAGGAAACATGATTCAAGTACGAGGACTCACGAAGCGGTACGGCGAGAAGGTCGCCGTCGACAACATCACCTTCGACGTCCTTCCCGGTCGCGTCACCGGTTTTCTCGGCCCGAACGGGTCCGGCAAGTCGACGACGATGCGGGCCATCATCGGCCTCGACCGACCCGACGCCGGCACCGTCAGGGTAAACGGCCAGAGCTACCACGACCTCGAGGCTCCGCTCACGAAGGTCGGGGCGTTGCTCGAGGCGCGCGCCACGCACCCCGGCCGCAGCGCGCGCAACCACCTGGCCTTCCTCGCGGCGGCAAGCGGCATCGACAGGAAGCGCGTCGATGAAGTGCTGGGCCTGGTCGGCCTCAGCGATGTCGCCGACAAGCGCGCCAACAACTTCTCGCTCGGTATGGGGCAACGGCTCGGCATCGCCGGCGCCCTCTTGGGCGATGCGCCCACAGTCCTTTTCGACGAGCCGGTCAACGGCCTCGACCCGGAGGGCATCATCTGGGTGCGCAACCTGCTCAAGGGCCTGGCGCAAGAAGGTCGCACCGTCCTCATCTCGAGCCACCTCATGGCTGAGATGGCACTGACGGCGGACCACCTCATCGTCATCGGCCGGGGCCGCCTCATCGCCGACAGCTCGGTCGAGGAATTCGTCAGCACCGCCAGTACGGACGACGTCCTGGTACGGGCGCGCGTGTCGACCGACTTGCGGACTGCGCTCATCGCCAACGGCGCGCTGGTCACCGACGAGCCCGACGGGGCTCTCGTCGTACGACGAATGGGCGTTGAAGAAGTGGGCCGCCTCGCGGCCGACACGCGCACCGTCCTGCACGAACTCACACCCCGACGCGCATCCTTGGAGGAAGCGTTCATGGAACTCACGAAGGACAGCCTCGAGTACACCGCGCAGGTGGCGTCATGAGCGCC
>JAVEEB010000332.1 GCA_030840665.1 Frankiaceae bacterium
TTTTCGTGGAAGCGCATCGGCGCCGCGCTCGTCGAGGCGGCAGAGGTGCGGCAGGGCGAGAGTGTCCTCGACGTCGCCAGCGGTGCGGGCGCGACCGCGTTGCCGGCGGCCGATCGGGTGGGCCCCACGGGGTCGGTCCTGGCCATGGACCTGTCCGAAAAGCTCCTCGGGCTCGCCACCGGCGCGGCGCGCGAACGGGGCCTGGCCCAGCTGCACGTGCGAGTCGGCGACTTCGAACACACCGGCCTCATGGATGCCTCGTACGACGTCGTCCTTTGCTCGCTCGGCATCTTTTTCGCCGCCGACATCGAAGCGGCGCTGACCGAACTCTGGCGGCTCGTTGCGCCCGGCGGGCGCCTCGCGATTTCCACGTGGGAGGGCGAAGGGCTGGGTGATGTGTACGACTGCTTCGGGGATGCCGTTCGCGATGTGTGGCCGTCGATGCCCGCGCCGGCAGCGCCGCCATGGGTGCCCATCAGCAGTGCGGCAAAGCTGACCGGCGTCTTCGGCGCCGCGGGCCTTGCGGTGCCGGTCGTCCTGCCGTTCCGGTTGAGCGAGGAACTGGACGACGAGCGCATGTGGGCGAGCTTCATGGGAGGCGGCGCGGGTGGGCTGCTCAACCGGTTCGACCAGGACGAGCTGGCGGCGGTCCGGGAAGGGCTCCTGCGCCGGCTCGCGGAGCGCGGTGTCACGAGCATCGACTACGAGCTGCTGCTGGCCGTTGCGACCCGTCCGTGAGGTCGCAGCCGACATGACCGTCATCGTGGCGGTGGCCCTCCTCGACGGCCACCGCGTGCTGACCGCCCAGCGCTCCTACCCGCCCGAGTACGAAGGGCTGTGGGAGTTCCCCGGCGGCAAGGTCGACGACGGCGAGGACGAGGAAACGGCCGCGCGACGGGAGTGCGCCGAGGAGCTCGGTGTCGTCGTACAACTGGGTTCTCGTCTTGGCCCGGACGTCACGACGGCGGGCGGTCATCCCCTGCGACTGTGGCTGGCGCGCATCACCGCCGGCTCGCCCACTGCGCATGAGCATCGGGCACTACGCTGGCTGTCGGCGGACGAGTTGTACGACGTCGAGTGGATTGCGGCGGATCTGCCGCTCGTTGCCGCCGTTGAGGCGCTGCTACGGGGTACGGCGTAACCGCCCGTCGATGGAGGTATTGACCGTGAAGATCCCATCTCTCCGCCTGGTCCTCGTCGGTCTCGTGGCCGCGGCCCTCGCCGAGCAGCTGCGTCGGCCCGAGAAGGACCGCGACTGGCACGGGTCGCTCGGGGGCGTCATCCCGTACGACTTCCGCCCGCCGACCGTCGACCGCCTGCGCGCGACGTACTGGGCGCCGGAATCCGATGAGCTTTTCCGCCCGCACGTGTTCGGTGTCGGCTGGGGCCTCAACGTCGGCCGGCTCGTGAAGATCTACCGCGAGCAGCTCGCGGCGCGCTGACCGTGAAAGGCCGACCGCCGCGGGCATTAGGCTCGACTCCATGACCCTGAGCCCTGAATCGCCGTCGCCCGGCGAGCGCATCTCCGAAACCGCGGCCGAAGACGTGCTGCACGACGTGGAGACCCAGGTCGACGCGTTCTCCTCCGAGCTCGACATGGACCCGCTGGACAACCCGCGTCGGCTGCTGCTCGTGCACGCCCACCCGGACGACGAGACGATCGGCACCGGCGCGACGATGGCGAAGTACGCGCACGAGGGCGCCCTCGTCACCCTCGTCACCTGCACGCTGGGTGAGCAGGGCGAGGTGCTCGTCCCCGACCTCGAACATCTCGCGGCCGACAAGGACGACGCGCTCGGCGTGCAGCGCATCGACGAGCTGGCCGTCGCCATGGAAGCCCTTGGCGTCAAGGACCACCGGTTCCTCGGCGGCCCCGGGCGCTGGCGCGACTCGGACATGATGGGCCGCGAGGGCAACAACGACCCGCGGTGCTTCTGGCAGGCCAACTTCGACGAGGCCGTGGGCGAGGCCGTGAAGGTCATCCGCGAAGTGCGGCCGCAGGTGATGGTCACGTACGACGAGAACGGCGGCTACGGTCACCCGGATCACATCCAGGCCCATCGCGTCGCGGTCGCCGGGTTCGAGGCGGCGGGCGATCCCACCCGCTACCCCGATGCGGGGGAGCCGTGGCAGCCTTCGAAGCTCTACTACACGGCCATGTCACGGTCGAGCATGCAGCGCGTCATCGACTACTTCCGGGACAACCCCGGTGCGCCGTCCTTCATGGGGCCCGAGATCACCGACGCGGCCGACATTCCGTTCACGGTGCCGGATGAGCTGATCACCGCCCAGGTCGATGCCCGCGAGTACTTCGACCACAAGATGGCCGCAATGCGGGCGCACAAGACCCAGATCGCCGTCGACGGCCCGTTCTTCGCCATGGCGGACGGCTTCGGCCACCGCGCGTGGGGATACGAGACGTTCGTCCTGGCCCGCGGCGAGAAGGGCGAGACGGACGGCGAGACCGGGCGCGAGAGCGACCTCTTCGCCGGGATCCAGTAGCCGGCCAACCCCGCTCCGTGACGACACGCCGGGGGTTGCGCCGAATGGGCGCCCGCCAGCAGAGTGAAGTTCGTCCACGGTGCTAGCCGGGGGGTTGGGCGTCCCGCAGAATCGGGAAATACCGCGGCGCCGACGGACCACCAGGTCCCCGGCGTCGTACCAACTCTCGGCACGTCAGCTCCGGACCTTGAGCAATCGCTCGCAGGTTTTCTCGGGCGGCGGCCGGATCGGAGGAGCCGTGCCCCGCTCACGCGTAAAGAACGTCCCGCTGCTGGACAGCACCGCGCTGATCGGAGCCGGCGGGTCGTCCGTCATCGACGTCGCGAACGCCGACGTCGGCGCGACGCGCGAGACGGAACGGCAGGCCCGGCTCCGCCGCCTGGCGATAGTGCTCCTGCCCGTCGGTGCCTACATGTGGTACCGGATTTTCAGCAACAACCCCATGGTCTTCGGCGTCCAGATGGACCCGCAGGTCATGGTCATGGCGATCTTCTTCGGCGCCATGCTGCTCATCGGTTTCCTGCAGTGGTACGCAGGCGGCAAGAGCCCGCACATCGCCTACCAGCCGCAGCAGATCAAGGTGCGCCTCGATGACGTCAAGGGCATCGGCACGCTGCGCGAAGAGGTCGTGCGCTCCATCAACCTTTTCCTCGGCCACAAGACGTTCCAGAACGAGATGGGCGGCACCGCCCGCCGCGGCGTCCTCTTCGAAGGCCCCCCCGGCACCGGCAAGACGATGATGGCCAAGGCCATGGCGCGCGAGGCCGGCGTCCCGTTCCTGTTCGTCTCGGCGACGGCTTTTCAGTCCTCCTTGTACGGCGGCAGCGCCCGTCGTATCCGCAACTACTTCAAGGCCCTGCGCAAGGTGGCGCGCCGCAACGGCGGCGTCATCGGCTTCATCGAGGAGATTGACGCAGTCGGCGGCCGCCGCAGCAACATGGCGGCCATGACCGCGT
>JAVEEB010000396.1 GCA_030840665.1 Frankiaceae bacterium
AGGACCACGACCCCGGCGACCATGACGGCGGCCGCGATCGAACTGACGACGAGCACCGGCAGGCCGCGGATCGCCGGTGTCCCGTCGACCAACCGCCGAACTGCCTCCACAAGAACGAAGACGCTCACGGCGAGGAGCGCCCCCGAATTGATGAGTGCCACATAGGTCGGAGCCTGGGAATCGGGACCTCGGCGATCGCGGACGGTGACGGCGACGATCCCGAGCAGGATCGCGGTGCTGTCGGCGATGTAGTCACCGCCGGCAGCGACCACGCCCAGCGAATGCGAGATCAGCCCGACGACGAGCAGGCCGACGATCATCGTCACGTTGAGGGCCAGCACGATCGTCAGTCGTCGACGCTGGCTCATCTACCGTCCTCACTGGCTGCGAGACGCGACGGTACCGCCGCCGGTGGTGACCGCTCGGGACCGACCGCGCCGGCCGCGCGGTCAGCGGGCTTCTGCTTTACGCCGCGGCGTGGAGCCGCTCGGCGAGGTTGCGGGCGTGCATTGCCGCTTCGCTGTGGGCTGCCGCGAGGGACTGCTCGCCGAGACCGATGAGTTCGGACATCGCGGGCACGACCCCGGCGAGCGTGAGCTCGGCGGCGGCGACGCTGATTTCCATGCCGAAGCCGTCCCCGAAGATGCGGCGCAGGTAGGCGGTGGAGTGGTCCCAGCCGTGGCGCGGCGCGCCCTCGCCGTAGCCGCCCCCGCGCGCGATGACGATGAGCGCCGACTTGCCGGCGAGGTGGGCGCTTCCCGGGCGGACGCGGGTGTCCGTGATGAGCAGGTCGATCCACGCCTTCACGCTCGCGGGCACCCCGAAGTTGTAGAGCGGCGCGGCCAGCAACAAGGTGTCGGCGCTGATGAGCTCATCGGCGAGAGTCCTGGCCAGGGCGACGGCCTCGTGCTGCGTGGGCGACCAGGTGTCCTGCGGCAGGTGCTCGGCGCCGACGGCCAGTGCCCACGCCTCGGCCGGCAGCGGGTTGGTGCCGAGATCACGCCGGACGACGGTGCCGGCCGGATGGGCCGACAGCCAGGCCTCCACGGCCGTGTCCGCCAGGGCGCGGCTGACGGATCCCGTCGTCCGGATGCTGGAATCGACGCGCAAGAGGGTGGACATCGGAGGCTCCTAGGTTGTCTGATAGATAATCTGTGCGACAGAACATCTGTCGACAAGATGAACATACACCGCCCTAAGATGGAGTGGTGACCGCGCAGGAAGAGACCCGCAAAACTGGGCCGGCCGGAGTGGAGGGCGACCTCGGCTGGGCTCTCGGCACGCTGCTGCGCGCCTACTTGCGGCACGCCAAAACCGTGCTGTCCGGCGTCCCCGGAGGTGCGCGTGGCTACAAGGTGCTCTCCTCCGTCGCCCACGATTGCCCGAGCAGCCAACTGGCGCTCGCGCAACTCATCGGTCTCGACCGCACGGTTGTCACCTACCTCGTCGACGACCTCGTCGCCGCCGATCTCGTCGAGCGGACCCCCGACCCGGCCGACCGGCGCGCGCGCCGAGTCGTCGCGACGGCGACCGGTCGGGCGCGGCTCGCCCTTGCCGACAAGCAACTGGCGACAGTGGAGGAGCACCTTCTCGGGACCCTGTCCGTCAGCGAGCGGGACGACCTGCGGTCGCTGCTCCACCGCGTCGCGGTGAGTGTGCACAAGGACGGCGTCGACGGCCTCAACTGCTCCGCGGTCGAAGAGTTCGCCGCGGCGGACGACCTCTAGCCCGTCCTGGCCCGGAAGTCAGCCGACCGGCGGGCGCAGACCTCGAACGTTCCCGGTCGCCGCGCGCTGGTCCGGCAGGCTCCCGGCGGTGTGCACCGTGGACATGTCGGCCGCGTCGCCGGGGCGGCCGAAGTACCACCCCTGGCCGTAGTCGACGCCGAGCTCCAGCAGCTTCGCCGCATCGGCGGCCGTCTCGACGCCTTCAGCAACAACCGTGGCCTTGCAACCGTGGCCGAAGAAGACCAGCGAACTCACGAGGGTCTCCAAAACCGAGTCGTGGCTCACTCCGTCGACGATCGTGCGATCGATCTTGATGACGTCCGGGCTCGTGACGACGATGTGCCGCAGCGACGAGAATCCGGCACCGACGTCGTCGATGGCCAGTCGCATGCCGGCCGCGCGAAGTGGCTCGAGCACTGCCGCGAGGGCTGCGTAGTCCGCCACCTGGTCGTGTTCGGACAGCTCGAGCAGCACGCGGTCGAGAGGCATCGCGGCGAGCAGCCTCGTGCATTCCGCGGTGAGGAGCGTGGCCGGGCTGACGTTCATGGCGACGTACCCAGTGACCTCCGCCAACTGCTCGGCGGCGCCCAGCAGCGCAAGGAGTTCGAGGCGATCACCGAGCCCGACGCTGTGCGCCTCGCCGAAGCACACGTCCGGCGCCTTACCCCACTCGGCGGGGAAGCGGCTCAGCGCCTCCGCCCCGATGCGGAGGCCGGTGGCGAGGTCGACGATCGGCTGCAGCACGATCCGCGGGCCGCCGTCGGCGATGACGGGCAACAAGCGGGATTCGATTTCGGTACGACGGACACGTTCGCGGATGCCCGGCTCGATGATGACCGACGCGGCGGAAGCGAGCACTTGCATGAGCGACTTGTCCCGCTTGGAAAGTTCCTTGTCCGTCGTCAGTCCGGCGGCGCAGAACGTGCCGTACATCGTGCCGTCACTCAACACGACGGGCACGGAGACGTAGCTGCGGATATGCGGCAACTTCGCGGCCGGCAGCTTCATCGCCTCGGGGAACTTGCGCAGGTCCGGGATGACCGCGGGGAGCTTGCCGTCGTTGATGGCCTGGCACAGGCTCGTCGCCTGGTTCTGCGTCGCGCCTTCCTTGAACAGGAACGGGACGCTGGACTCGACGACCTCCAGGTGCTGGGTCGTGCCGTCCATCCGGGTCAGGAAGGCGACGCTGAGGCGCAGCGAGTCCTTGGCGTTGAGGAGCAACTCGGCGACCTGTTGTTCCGCGTCGGAGCGGTGCTTGGCCATCGCGTCCTCCACCCTCGCGCGCTGGGCGGTCTACGCGGTCAACACCTCTTCGGCAGAAACCCACCCCGGCCGTACCGCTGACCCGGCGCCCATTTCCCCCTCGCCGCGCCCCGCCCCACGGCCCCGATCCCTTCGCCCCTGCGGTGACCTGAGCGCGGTGATCCGGGCGCAGTGGACAGGTGCGGCAAAATCAGCGCTTCGAGAGGAAAGGACTTCACATGGGTGCGGCAGCAGACGTCCTCGTCGCGACGACGTCCCGACTCGACCGCGAGGACATGCGGGTCGAACTGGCCGGGATCCTGGGAGCCCTCAGCGCGAACGGCGTCAGCGCCCAGGTCGCGGACTGGCACGACACGACGGTCGACTGGGGGGCTGCGGGCGCGGTGCTGCTGCGGACCGTCTGGGACTACCCGGAGCACCTCGTCGAGTTCGGCGGCTGGCTCGACCGGCTCGAGGCACTCGGTGCCACCGTCGTGAACCCGGCGCGTGTCGCCCGTTGGAACCTCGACAAGGCCTACCTGCTCGACCTCGCGGAGCACGGCGCCCCGATCGTGCCGCTAGTGCTGGCCGATGCGGGAGAAACCGTGACCGCCGTTGATGAAGTGCTGGTCGTCAAGCCGCGGCGCGGCGTCGGCGGCGTTGGTGCCCGTCTGGTCCAGCCGGGCAGCGACACGCTGCTGACAGCAGACAGCGTCGTGACACCGTTCCAATCGCGCATCGCGGAAGGCGAGTTGTCCGTCTTCGTGGTGGACGGCGAAATGGTTGCCTGTGTACGGAAAGTACCGGCCGCGCAGGGGTGGCTGGTGCACCCGCACTGGGGCGGGCGGTACGTGCTCGAACCGCTGTGTCCCACCGCAGCGCGCGCGGCGGCCGAGGTGACGTTCGCCGCGGTTGACGCGGCCGTTGACGCGGCCGACCTGTGCTACATGCGCGTCGATCTCGTCGCCTCCGACGAAGGCGCGTGGCGG
>JAVEEB010000445.1 GCA_030840665.1 Frankiaceae bacterium
CGGTCGGCACGATCTCTCGTGTCCTCGAGGCCTACCGGACGGCCGGCCTGCTGAGCATCGACGCCCAGACCACATCGTCGGCGGACCTCGTGCTGGTCCTGGCGCCGGAAGGCCCCGCGGACGGCCAACTGCCGGCAACCGTTGACGTGAACCGGTACCTGGACGTCCTGGGCGCACTGGCGGGCGTGCGCCGTGCCAGCGTGGTGATGGCGGGCCCGACGTCGTCGGTTGCCGGCGGCCTCATCGCGCACCTGCGCGGCAGCGGCGCGGCGAACCTGGTGTCCTCCGTGGATGCGGCCGAGACGCCGTACGGGTTGGTGGCGACCGTCAGGGCGTTGCGGGCCAGGCTCTTCGGCACGGTCGGCCGGTTCGGTGTGGCTGCGGGCGACGTTCCCCTGCCTCAGAACGCGGAGACGCCGTGAGCCGCCGCCGCGCCGCGGTCGTCGCCGCCGGTGCCGCGTTCACGGCGACCCGGCACGTCCTCGAGGACCCACGCGTTGCCGCCCGCGCGCCAACGGTGGCCAACTTCCGGGGCAGGCCCGTCTCCCTGCGCGGGGGACCGGCGGCTGCGGCTGGGATCTTCGCCGGTGGGCTGACGGGCGCCGTGGCGGCGCCGACGTCCGGCCTGCCCAGCCTGGCCGTTGCGGTCTCGAGCGGGGCGGCCGCGGCCGCCGGCTGGTACGACGACACACGCGCGGACCGGACGCGGCAGGCGAAAGGCCTCCGCGGCCACCTCGGCGCCCTCGCCAGGGGGACCGTCACGACAGGGGCGGTGAAGGTCGCGGTGCTGGGCGCCGGTGGCTACGCGTCGGGGCGCCTGCTCGGCGCGGGTCGTACGAATGCCCTGCTGCGCGGTGCCCTCATCGCCGGCACCGCCAACCTGGTCAATCTCCTCGACCTCCGCCCCGGGCGGGCCGCGAAGGCGACAGTCATGTGCGGTTCGCTGGTCGCGCTGGCGGGGGGCGCCGGGGCCCCCGTGGCGGGCGCCGCCGTCGGGGCCGCCCTGGGTGGCCTCTCAACTGATCTGGCCGAGGTGACGATGTTGGGCGACACCGGAGCCAATGCCCTCGGCGCCGCGCTGGGGGTCGCGTTGGCGGCTTCCCGCTTCGCGGTCGTGCGACTGGCGGCGTTGGCGGTCGTGACGGGCCTCACCCTCGCCAGTGAACGCCGCAGCTTCAGTGCCGTCATCGACAGGACGCCGCACCTGCACCGCATTGACGCATGGGGCCGCCGGGCTGACGCCCTGTGAGGCGCGGCCCCTCGGTCGCCCGCGGCGGCACCCGCGACCCGGTCACGCCGACGGGCCGCCTCGCGCGCGTCGCGGTCGTCATCGGCCTGCTCACGGTCGCCGCACGGGCGGCCGGCTTCGGGCGGACAATCGTCTTCGGCCGGGTCGTCGGCCGTACCTGCCTCGGCAGCGTCTACGCCGCGGCGAACGGCGTACCGAACATCCTGTTTGAGGTCGCCGCTGGCGGGGCCCTGTCCGCGATTGCGGTGCCCATGCTGGCCCGCCGCTTCGCTGCGGCGGACCTCGACGGGGCCGGCCGGACGGCGTCGGCCCTGCTGACCTGGACCGTCGTCGTCCTAACGCCGCTCACGGTGCTGACGGCCCTTCTTGCGCGCCCCATCGTGAGCGGGCTGCTGGGTCCGGCGACCGGCTGCGACCGCGCGGCGTCCGTCGCCGCCGGTGGGCGGATGCTGGTCGTGTTCGCCATCCAAATCGTCTTGTACGGCGTGGGGATCGTCGTGGGCGGTGTGCTCCAGGCCGCGGGGCGGTTCATCGGTCCGGCCGTGGCGCCGTTGCTGTCCAGTCTGGTGGTCGTGGCGGCCTACCTGACCTTCGGCGCGGGCGGCCCGCGCGTCGTGGACGCCGACCTGCGCGGGCTCGGTGGCTGGCGCGAGGCGGTCCTGGCGGGCGGGACGACGTTGGGGGTGGCCGTGCTCAGCCTCGGGCTCCTGCTTCCGCTGCGCCGGGTGGGGCTGCCGCTGCGGCCGACGTTCCGGTTCGCGGCCGGCGAGGGGCGCACGGTCGCTGCCATCGCGGTTGCGGGACTCGCCTCGGTGGGAGCGCAGCAGCTCGCCACCGCAGTCGTGATCCGGCTGAGCAACCAGGTGCAGGTCGACAGCTACGTGATCTATCTGCTGGGCGCCACGGTCTTTCTGCTGCCGTGGGCGATCCTCGCCGTCCCGCTGGCGACCGGCCTCTTTCCGCGTCTTGCCGCCACGGACGACCCCGCCTTGTCTGGGGCGGCTGCTGCGCCATCGCTGCGCCTCGTTGCCTTGCTGATGTGCGCCGGCACGGCCGCGTTGGTCGCGACGGCCCGCCCGGTTGCGGCGGTGCTCCTCCTGGGAGCCCCCGGTCAAGGCGCGCGGGCTCCGGAGGCACTTGCCTTCGCGATCGTCGCCTTCGCTCCCGGCCTCCTCGGCTACGGCATCTGGGCCGTGGCTGCGCGGGCCCTCTTCGCGCGGCGGGCAGCGGGAACGGCCGCGGCGGTGACCGTCGCCGGTTGGTTGCTCGTCGTCGTCAGCGACCTCGTGCTCGTCCACGGGGCGACCGGCGAGACGGTTGCCGCGCGGCTCGCCTGGGGGCAGTCGCTCGGGCTCACCGTGGCCGGGATCGGCACGTTCGTCGCGGTTCGGCGGGCGACGGGCAAAGCGGTGTACGACGGCTTCGCGCGGGCACTGGGGGCGGGGCTCCTCGCCGGCTTCTTCGCGGGGCTGGCCGGACGTGTCGTGGCAGCCGGGGTCGGCGCGACGAGCCTCCCGACGAGTCTCGCGTCGTCGTGCTTGGCGGGTGTCGTCGTCGCGGCAGTTTTCGTTGCAGTGCTGGCATTTGTGGACCGCGGCGACCTGCGCTCCGTTGTCTCGGCGGTGCGGCGCCATGGGTGATCCCTCGGCTTCGGACGATCGCGTGCCCCTGGTCGGATTCGTACTGGCGCAGACGAGTGGCGGCATCGGGAGGCACGTCCGAGATCTCGCCGCGCGGCTCACGGAACTGGGTCAGCCGCCGTACGTCGTGGCCCCCCGGGATGTCATCGACCGCTTCTCGCTGGACGCCGTCGCCGCAGCCACGGCGGTCGACGTGGCTGATGCCCGCTCGTTCGGGGCTGCGCGCCGAGCCATCCGCCGGGTGTCGGCGGCGTCGGACGTCGTACACGCTCATGGTCTGCGAGCCGGCGCGATGGCAGCGCGATCGCGTGTCGCCGGCGCCCCGGTGGTGCAGACGTGGCACAACCTTCCGCCCACGGACGGCGTCGCCGGCCGGATTG
>JAVEEB010000495.1 GCA_030840665.1 Frankiaceae bacterium
TGGCGAGGTTCGCCCCGGAGACGGCGACGAGGTGCGTCAGCCCGACGGTGCGGAAGTCGTTCTGCAGCTGCGGGTCGAGGCCGGAGGTGTCGCCGACGACGATGCCCGGCAACAATCCCCGCTCCGCCGGCGGCAACCCGGACACGGCAGCGCGCAGGCCCGCACGCACCCGGCCGGCGAGGCGTTGCTCCCACGGCGGATCGCCCAACAGGTCGGGCGGCCCGCGCACGATCACGACGGCACCTTCGGCCTCGCGGGGGTCCGTGGGCGCCAGGCGACCGGCCGCGCGCAATCGTTGGCCGGGCAGCACGGGCAACCACGTACGCACCTCGTCAGCGAGGACGACCACGGGCGCCGACAGCCGCGTGGTGCCCGCAGCGGTGAGCTCGAGCAACCGCGCCGGCACCACCGCGAGTGGTTGCCGCGAGGTCGCGGCCAGGTGGGGGTCGCCGGTGACCACCACGAGCACCTGCACGGTCGCCTGCCGGGCCGCGAGTGCCGTCAGGAGCGGCGGGTGGGCAGCGGCGCGCGCGAGCAGGGCCAACGGCCCGCCCGAGATCGCCCCGACGAGCACGAGAATGGCGAGCAGCGCGGCCCTGGGGCGCGGCCGGGCGAGAGCGGCGGCGCACACGCCGGCAGTCAGCGCCAGCACCGCCACAGGCAGTACCCCGAAACGCCAGGCGCCGTACGACGAGACCCACGTGGCGACGGCCACCACCGGCAGCAGGGTGACGAACTCGCGCCGCAACCTCGGCAGGCCTGTCACAACGTCACCAAGTCACGCAGCTGAGTGAACTTGCTCGGGCCGATCCCGGGCACGTCCTGCAACTGGTCCAGCCGTTGGAATCCGCCGTGCGCCGTTCGCCAGGCAACGATCCGTTCGGCAGTCACCGGTCCGACGCCCGGCAGCCCGTCGAGCTGGGCCGCGCTCGCCTGGTTGAGGTTCAGCGGTCCGCTCGGCGCGGCCCCACCCGCGCCGGGCGCCGAGCCGACCGAGCCGCCAACCACGACCTGCTGACCGTCGCTCAGCTTGGCCGCCAGGTTGACCGTCGCAAGATCGGTGCCGGGCACGGCCCCTCCCGCGGCCGCCACCGCGTCGATGACGCGGGAACCGGCGGGTAGCCGGACCACACCCGGCTTCCGGACCTTGCCTTCGACCGCGACGACGATCGTGCCCGACGACGCGGAGCCGGATGGTGAGCCCGACCCCGGTGACCCACCGCCGCCCAACGCCGACCCGGACATCGACAATGCCGGCCGGGGTGCGGCGATGGCCCCCGGACGGCCGCGGAAGAACAGGAAGCCGGCGACCGCCGCCGCGACGATGGACAGCGCCACCAGGCCGGCGAGCACCCGCACGACAGCGGCGTCGAGCACCATCGGACGCGACGCCCGCGCGACCGGCCCCGGAACAGCCCCCTCCGGGGAAGCGACGTCGACACCCGCGGGCTCGGGGCCGGCCAGGAGCGTCGTCAGCCGATCGAGTGCGTCCGGGGCAGCGGGCTGACCGACGGTTCGCATGGACGGAAGTTACGGCCGCTTCCGCACCCAGGATCCGCCCGAACGCAGAGCTGTGGACGGCGATTGCCCTGTCCACAAGGCGAGTCGGCTACTAGCTGCAACCTGGCGCCAGCCGGACGCGTCGAGTCATCAGTAGTAACTCAGCCCCAGGGGGAAGCAATGACCGCGACCGACGAGAACGTGGGCGGCGACTCTCCCGCCCGCATCGAGGGCATCGGCGCGGCCGCGAGGCGCCACCTGTGGATCGGCCTCGCCCTGTTCGCCATGGCCGCGACGGCCATCGCCCTGATCGTGATGATCGCCCCCGACGCCAGCGCGGCCGGTGGTTGCGGCGGCGGCTGACCGTCAGCGCGGGTCGAGCAGGTAGGGCACCGCCGACCGCAGGAACGACCGCGGGAATTCGTCCCGCAGCCGCCAGAGGCCCGCGTCGACGACGAAGTGCGCCATGACCGCCCCCAGGTACGCGCCGAAGACCGCGCGCGCCGGCAGCCCTCCCCCGTGCAGGTGGGACGCCACGTTCAGCGCGAGTCCGCCGACGAGCGCGATGTTCACCAGGAGGCCGAGGCTGATCGCACGTGACCGATCAGCCCGGTCCGCCGCAGCCACGAGCCCGACGATCACCAAGTACTGGCCACCGTGGGCCACGACAAGCCCCGCGACCGCCGCATACGGGCTCGTGAACACAAAGACGGGCGAAAAAAACACCAGCGAACACAGGTAAACCGCACAGTACGTCCACGGTCGCTTGGCCACCGGGCGGCGGAGCATCGCGCCCACCCCCACAAGCACCGCGACAACAAAGACAAGTGCAGCAAGGAAAAACAACCAGAACACGTGTACGCCGACAGTGAGTTGCAAGAGCTCCGGGTGCACCAGCAGGGCGGCGATGCCCGCGCACCCGGCGACCATCAGTGCCCGCCGCTCCAGCGCCGTCACCGACCCGGCCCCGGCGGAGACGCCGGCGAGTGCAGCCATCCCGAGGTTCTGCTTCTGGAAATGGAAGAACTGCCACGCGAAGAAGCCGAGCAACACCCAGTTGAACCGCTCAGGCGACACCAGGAGGGCCGACACCGCGCCGACCACAACGAGGCCGACCGGCGCCACGACGTACCGCCGAAGATGCCGACGCGCGTGCGACCGTACTTCGGGCACAGTGAAGAACCACCCGGTGGCGGCCACGTGGACCGACGAGGCGACGAACAGTAGCCACTGGAGCGAGCGCGTCGGCGACGCCGACGCCCCGGGCGCGGCCGCGATCGTCACGCCGAACGCCCCGACCGTGCACACCAACGTCGCGACCAGCCACGTACGGCGCAACGCACGACCGCGCGGAACGTCGACGACGGTCACGCCCGCGTCAGCTGGGGACGATGTTGACGAGCTTGGGCGGGCGCACGATGACGAGCTTCGGTTCCTTGCCGTCGAGTGCCTTGACGATCGCCGGCGACGACAACGCGAGCTCGCGCAGGTCAGCCTCGGTGATGTCCGGCGACACCTCGAGGCGATCGCGCACCTTGCCGGCGATCTGCAACACGCACGTCACGCTCTCGGCGACCACCAGCGCGGTGTCGGCCACCGGCCACCCAGCCTGCACGACCGAAGGTTCGTGCCCGATCCGCTCCCACCCCTCCTCGGCGGTGAAGGGCGCGAAGACCGACAGCATGCGCAGCAGCGCCTCGACGCCCTCCCGCACGGCGGCGGCCCCGGACGCCGACCCCAACAGCCCGGCGTCGACGTTCTTGCGCAGCGCCGATGTCAGTTCCATCAGCCGCGCGATCGCCACGTTGAACCGCTGCGTCTCCATGAGCCGCGTCACCTCGTCGACGACGCGATGGGTCACCTGACGGACCGGCCTGTCGCCGCCGTCGACGGCCAACCCCAACCCGACGGCCCCCAGATCTCCCGTGAGGCGCCACACGCGCGCAAGCCACTTGACCGCACCGCTCGGCGACACGTCCGCCCAGTCGATGTCCTCCTCGGGCGGCCCGGCGAACAGCATCGTCAGCCGCACCCCGTCGGAGCCGTACTTCGCCAGCTCTTCCTGAAGATTGACGAGGTTGCCCTTCGTCTTCGACATGGCCGCGCCGTTGAGGATGACCTGCCCCTGGTTGGTCAGCTTCTTGAACGGCTCGTTGAAGGGCAGCAGGCCGGCGTCGTGCAGCGCCTTGGTGATGAAGCGCGAATACAGCAGGTGCAGGATTGCGTGCTCGACGCCGCCCACGTAGTGGTCGACGGGCAGCCAGCGCTCCATCGCCTCAGGGGTGAAGGCCACGTCATCGTTGGTCGCGGTCGGGTAGCGCAGGAAATACCAGGACGAGTCGACGAACGTGTCCATCGTGTCCGTGTCACGCCTGGCGGGGCCACTGCACTTCGGACACGTCGTACGCAGCCAATCGGTGGCCGTCTCGAGCGGCGACAGCCCGCCCTCGGGCCGCAACTGGAATCCCGTCTCGGGGAGCCGGACAGGCAAGTCCTCCACCGGAACGGGTTGTGCGCCACACGTTTCGCAGTGCACGATCGGGATCGGTGCACCCCAATACCGTTGACGGGACAGCAGCCAGTCGCGCAGCCGGAACATCGTGGCGCCCTCGCCGCCGCCGCGCGCAGCGAGATCGGCAGTCATCCGCGCAATGGCCTCGGTCTTGCCGAGCCCGTCGTACGGACCGCTGTTGACGAGGACACCGTCGCCGGCCGTCGCGACGCCGGTGACCGACGGATCGGCTTCACCCGTGTCCAGCACCACCCGCACCGGCAGGTCGAACTGCCGCGCGAAGTCGAGGTCGCGCTGGTCGTGCGCTGGGACGCACATGATGGCGCCCGTCCCGTAGTCGGCGAGCACGTAGTCCGACGCCCACACCTGCAGCTGCTCGCCGTTGACGGGGTTGACGGCGTGCACGCCGAGGAAGACGCCGGTCTTCGGACGGTCGGTCGCGAGCCGTTCGATATCCGTTGCCTGCTTGACGTCCTCGATGTACGCCTCCAGTGCCGGCCGCTGTCCGTCGGTGACCAACGATGTCGCGAGCGCGCTGTCCGCGGCGACCACAAAGAACGTGGCGCCGTACAACGTGTCCGGCCTTGTCGTGAACACCCGCACCGGCTCGGCGAGACCTTCGATCGCGAAGTCGACGTACGCGCCGACGCTCTTGCCGATCCAGTTGCGCTGCATCAGCAGGACGCGCTCGGGCCACTGTCCTTCCAGTGACTGCATGTCGTCGAGCAACCGCTCGGCATAGTCGGTGATCTTGAAGAACCACTGCGTCAGATTGCGCTTCGTGACGAGGGCGCCGCAGCGCTCACAACGGCCCTGGATGACCTGTTCGTTGGCGAGCACGGTCAGGTCGTTCGGGCACCAGTTGACGGGCGAGGACTTCCGATAGGCCAGCCCACGCTCGAAAAGCTGCAGAAAGATCCACTGCGTCCACTTGTAGTACTCGGGGTCGGACGTGTGCAGCCGCGTGCGCGGATCGAAGGAGATGCCCAGGCGCTTGAACGACTCGTACTGCACCTCGATGTTCGCGTACGTCCACTCCCGCGGGTCCATGTTGCGCTTGATGGCCGCGTTCTCCGCAGGCAGCCCGAAGGAGTCCCAGCCCAACGGGTGCAGCACGTTGAACCCGCGCATCTTTTCGAACCGCGCGATCGCGTCGCCGATGCTGTAGGCCTCCGCGTGGCCCATGTGCAGATCACCGGACGGGTAGGAGAACATGTCGAGGACGTAGCGCTTCTCGCGCGGGTCGTCGTCCACGCCGTCGAGCCCGGCCGCCTCGAACAGGCGGAGCTTGTCCCAGACCGGCAACCACTTGTCGACGAGGATCGTCGGGTCGTACCGCTCCTCTGCGTCGCGGGGGTCGCTGGTCTCGCTCATGGGGCGTTGCTCCTCAAGGGCAGTGCGGTGTGCGCGGACAGGCTACAAGCGGCCGCGAGGGCCCCTGCGCGAATTAGGCGTTGGCGGCGGCCGGGGCCGAACGCACAGGCGCCGGCTCCGGCAGGAGAGCGGCCCCCGGCTCCGTGAGGCGCGGAGCGACATCCGGCCCGAGCAGCTGCTCCCGGACGGCTGTCATGATCGCCTCGAGCTGGCTTATCTGCTCCGGCGCGAGGCATTCGATCAGGTGCTTTCGGACGCCACCCACATGCCGGGGGGCCGCGTCGACCAGCTTCGCGAAGCCTTCTTCCGTGAGCTC
This sequence comes from Frankiaceae bacterium, assembly GCA_030840665.1. GTDB lineage: Bacteria > Actinomycetota > Actinomycetes > JAVEEB01 > JAVEEB01 > JAVEEB01. The sequence continues at coordinate 5,703 of JAVEEB010000495.1, forward strand.
CGCGAACGTCCCTCGCTTGTCGTCCGCGCAGTCCTCGCGCCGGAGCCACCCTTCCTTCTCCAGCCGCGTGACGGCGTGGGAAAGGCGGCTGCGCGAGTAGAGGGTGCGGTCGGCGAGTTCGCTCATCCGCATGCGACGCAACGGAGCCTCCGACAGGCGTACGAAGATCTCGTAGTCCGCGGCGGACAGACCGCACTCGCTCTGCAGCTCTCGCTCGAGGGTGTTGGCCAGGAGCTGAGATGCCTCGAGATACGCCCGCCACGCCGACTGCTCGGCGGCGGTCAGCCAACGGAACTCGCTCATGTCTCCGGCACTCCTGGCGGGCCGCGGGTTGGCGGCGATCGGTGAAAGCGAAAGGATATCGCCTTATCGGCCACCGTCCGCGCACGCTGCGTGTCCGGCTGCCGATCCGCCGTCCCTGTGGAATGTTGAATGTTAAACTACTGTTGTCCGGGCAGCAACCGAACGACTTTAAGGAGCACTCAATGCCTGCCGTGACCGTCGACAACGTCCTCGCCCTGCCGCGCCTCCCCGAGATCGACCGGGTGGCCCAGTCGGGCCGCCGCGTCTACTCCGTGACCACCGCGCCGACCGGCTTCGAGGGCGAGGGCTTCCCCGTTCGTCGCGCCTTCGCGGGCGTCGACAAGCGTGCGCTCGACCCGTTCATCCACATGGATCAGATGGGTGAGGTGGAGTACGCCCCCGGCGAACCCAAGGGCACCCCGTGGCACCCGCACCGTGGCTTCGAGACAGTGACCTACATCATCGACGGCGAGTTCGTGCACGCCGACTCCCACGGCGGCGGCGGGGTGATCAGCAACGGTGACACGCAATGGATGACCGCCGGCAGCGGGCTGCTGCACATCGAGACCCCGCCCGAGCACCTGGTCGTCAGCGGCGGCCTTTTCCACGGCTTCCAGCTCTGGGTCAACCTCCCGGCGCGCCAGAAGTGGAACGCGCCCCGCTACCAGGACATCCGCGCCGGTCAGGTCGGCCTGTTGTCGTCCGCCGACGGCGGAGCCCTGTTGCGTGTGATCGCCGGGGATGTCGCGGGCCACGCCGGCCCGGGCTCGACGTACACACCCATCTCCCTCGTGCACGCGACGATCACGCCGGGCGCATCGGTGACCGTCCCGTGGCGCGCAGACTTCAACGCGCTCGTGTACGTCATGGCGGGCGCCGGTACGGTCGGTGAGGAGCGCCGCCCGATCACGATGGGTCAGCTGGCCGTCCTCGGGGCGGGCGAGACAATCACGGTCGCGGCCAACGCGACGCAGGAGTCACGCAACCCCGCGATGGACGTGCTGATCCTCGGCGGGCTGCCGATCCGCGAGCCCGTCGTGCAGTACGGCCCGTTCGTCATGAACACCAAGGAAGAAATCATCCAGGCGTTCGAGGACTACCAGGCCGGCAAGCTCGGCGTGATCCCGGCGGACCACGCGACTGCGCACGGCACGGACGTCGGCAAGGCCGCCACGGTCCAGCCGGAGTAGCAGCATCACGATCTACGGCTGAATGTCTCCGCGAGCGGTCACGTCCAGCAGGCGAGTGCGCGGGAGGCTCTCCGGGTGCTGCAGTTGCAGCCACGTGAGCAGCCCCTCGCGTATCTCGCATCGCAGATCCCACGACGTGGACGCGTCCGGCGACGACGCGAGCACCCGCACGATCATGTTGGTTTCGCTGGTGTCCACGACCTGCACGACCCACATGACCCGGTCCCACAACGCGGACTGCTCGAGGATGCGCAGCGTTTCCGCCCGCAACTCTTCCATCGGGGTTGCGAAATCGACGTGAATCGCGACGGCGCCGACGACACGGGAGTCGTTGCGCGTCCAGTTCTGGAA
>JAVEEB010000052.1 GCA_030840665.1 Frankiaceae bacterium
ACCCGCACGATCATGTTGGTTTCGCTGGTGTCCACGACCTGCACGACCCACATGACCCGGTCCCACAACGCGGACTGCTCCAGGATGCGCAGCGTTTCCGCCCGCAACTCTTCCATCGGGGTTGCGAAATCGACGTGAATCGCGACGGCGCCGACGACACGGGAGTCGTTGCGCGTCCAGTTCTGGAACGGCGTCGTCGTGAAGTAACTCGTCGGCAGGACGAGTCGCCGTTCGTCCCACAGGTGCAGCACGACGTGGGTGAGCGTCAGGTCCTCGACGCGGCCCCACTCGCCCTCGGTGACGACCACGTCGTCGAGTCGCAGCGCATCCGTGAAGGCCAGCTGGATGCCGGCGATCCAGTTGCCCAGCGTGGCTTGGGCGGCGAGGCCGACCACGACTCCGGCCACGCCGGCCGACGCCAGCAGTGATTGACCAATGCCCCGGAGTTCGGTGAACGACGTCAGCACGACACCGATTGCCACGATCGACACACCGGCGCCGGTGAGTCGCCGCAAGATATTGATCTGTGTACGCCGCCGCCGCGTGGTGCGGTTGTTCTCAACATCGAGCGGCAGCTTGGTCAAGGCCTCTTCCTCGGCGAAGAACAGCACTTTGACGATGAGCCACGCGCACGCGAAGACGGTCACCACCAGGGCGATGTGCCAGATGATGTTGTGCGCCGAGTCCCCGATGTGCGCGCTGCCGACGGCGATCATCGCAGCCGCACCCACCACGGTGGTGGCAAAGGGCCGGAAGAGCACGCTGTGCAGCCGGTCGAGCCGCGGCCGCTGGTGGCGCTGCGCGAGCGCCCGGATGCCCTGGTCGATCAGGACGCTGGCCAACGCACCAATGGCAATGGCAGCCACCATCAAAACGTACGGGTTGTCGAACCACCGATGTCCGGGCGCGGTTTGCATGATCACGTCGTACCCAAATCAGCACGCCGCCGCTAGGGCTGGGCCCGAAAGACTTACAGCATCGCCGAGGCGTGCAGGCGCGAGTACGGCCCATCGACGGCGAGCAGGTCGTCGTGGCGGCCGACTTCGACGATGCGGCCCTTGTCCATCACGACGATCCGGTCGGCGGATTGCACGGTGGAGAGCCGGTGCGCGACCACGAAACTCGTCCGACCGGCCATCAACCGGCCCAGCGCCTCCCGGACGAGTTGCTCGGACGTGGTGTCGAGCGCGGAGGTGGCCTCGTCGAGCACGAGCACCCGCGGATCACGAATGAGGGCACGCGCGATCGCAATGCGCTGCTTCTGCCCACCCGACAGCCGGGCGCCCCGGTCCCCCAGCTTCGTCGCCCAGCCGTCGGGAAGGGCGTCGACGAACTCCGTCGCGTGGGCGGCAGCGAGAGCCGCACGCACGTCGTCGTCGGTCAAGTCGGGGCTGCCGTACGTGACGTTCTCGCGCACGCTGCCGGCGAACAGCAACGGCTCCTGCGGCACGATCGCGAGGTAGCGCCGGTAGCTGCGCCGGTCGATGGCCGCCATGTCGTGGCCATCGAGCAGTACGCGACCGTCCGTCGGAGTCATCAGGCCGATCACGATGTTGAGCAGTGTCGACTTGCCCGAGCCGGAGGCCCCCACAACCGCGATGGTCTCGCCGGCCTTGACCTTCAACGTGAAGTCGGTCAGCGCCGCCTCGCCCTCCGGGCCGTACCGATAGGTCAGCCCCTCGAAGCTGAAGTCCCCACGCACCGCGGCCAGCCGCGGCTTGCCTTCGTTGTGTTCCAGGTCCGGAGCCGCGAGGACATCTCCCAGGGACCGCACGGATTCCAGGCCCTTACCCATGACGGGCACGAGGTTCATGAGCGCCGAGACGCTGCCGGTCAACGTGACGAAGAAGCTGCTGACCAGCACGACGTCGCCGGGCGTCACGCCCAGATAACCGTGGTAGGCAACCCAGCCCGCACCGATGAGGCAGCCGCCGCCGAGCAGTTGGAAAATGGTCCACGACAGCGAGCCGAAGAAGCCGACCTCGGTGTCGATCGCGACGCCGGCGTCGCGCACCTCGCGCAACCGATCGTCGATGCGCGACAACGCGACCGGCTCGAGGGCGTGAGCGCGCGTGAGAGCGACGAGGTGCGTCATCTCGCTGACGCCCGAGGACAGCCGCTCGATGGTGTGCCGGAAAGCGGCGTTCCGTTCGCGCATCCGACGCCGCATCCCGAGCCCGAGAGCAGCGCCCGTCGGGAGCGCCAGGACGAGCAACGGCAGGAGGACGGGGGCCTTGATAGCGGTGATGACGATGCCGCCGACGAGGGATGTGATGGCGCCGAGGCCCATGTCGAAGGAGTCGCGGACCGCGAGCCCGACGTTCTCGACGTCACGCATCACCTTCGTCTGCAGGATGCCCGGATCGGAGCTGCGGTGGAATCCGATCGACAACTGCTGCAACCGGCGGCACAGCTCGCCGCGCAGGCGGGTCTCGACGTCGCGAATCGCCTTGCTCACCGTGCGGACGTACAAGGTGTGCATCGGCACGTTCTGCACGAGGAAAGCCAGCAGGATCGCCGCCTGGATCCACAGGTCGCTCTCGCGGCGATGCCGGATGACGATGTCGATGACGTTGGCGGTGACCAGGGGCAGCATCCAGACAGGACTGGATTTCACGAGAAATATCAGGAGGGCGCGAGCCAGCCTCAGTTGATTGCCGCGGAAGAATCGCACCACCATCCGCACGGGATGATCGGCGGAAAAGTCGTCATCGAAGGGCCCTGCCGCGGTCATGCGTCACACCGTCACTTCTCGTCGTACGCACGACACGGCCGCACGTTTGGTTTAGCCAGTCTCCCATCTATCGGCCCGCGCCGCTCCGCGAAAGACCGCACGGACAGCAAGAGACCCCGACGGGACGCCCGCCTTGTGAGCGAGCCCCGCGTCGGGGTCCTGTTTGCCTGTCAATGCTGGGCGATGCCGGGACGATCAGCCCCAGAACTCGCTCGCCCAAGCGTTGCCGCTCCACAAAGCCCCGGTCCAGCGGGAGCCGGTCCAACGGGAGCCCGTCCAACGGGAGCCCGTCCAGCGGGACCCGCTCCACGCGGCGTTGGACAGCGTGCCACCCTCGCCGCCGGCCGCCGCCGTGTAGGTCGGGGACTGCCATACGGAGTTGGCCCACGTGCCGCCCGTCTGGTCGGTGCCGAACTGGTCCCAGTTGTTGGCGTGCGGGAAGTTCGCGTAGACGTTGCGCAACGGCTGGTCGTAGGCAGCCGTGAGGTTGAGCTGCCCGGCGCCTTGGCTGGCGGCGCTCGCTCCGGCGATCGGCTTGGCGCTGTCCATGAGGAGCGCCTTGACGACGTCGGGGTTGAGATCCGGGTGTTGCGAGATGATGAGCGCGGCAGCGCCGGCGACGATCGCCGACGACTCCGACGTGCCACTTCCGCGGAAGAAGCTGTCGCCCACGGCGCCGGTTGAGCCGTACGTCATGTCGATGTAGCCGTTGATGTTGCGGAGCCCGATGACGTGCGTTCCGGGCGCCACCAGGTCCGGGTTGCGAACCCCGTTGCCGGTGTTGGAGAACGACGCGACGCTGTCGTCCGCGGTGGAGACGGTGTTTTTGTTGTCGACGGCGCCGACCGCGATGGCGTACGGGTCTGCCGCCGGCAGCGTCAGACCGGACGTGCCGTCGTTTCCGGCGGAGGCGACGACGGTGATGCAGTAGCTCCACGCCTTTTCGATGGCGGCGGCCAACGGGCTGTTCTGGTACCCCGTGTTCGGCACGCCGACGGACAGGTTGATGACGCGGATGTTGTTGACGCCGATCGACCGGTCGTACATGTGCTGGACGACCCACTCGACGCCCGCGACGACGGCCGACTCCGTGGTGTTGCCGAGTGCGTCCGCAACCTTGACGCTGATGAGCGTCGCTTCAGGTGCGATGCCCACGAAGTTCGCGGAGTTCGTGTACGGGCGGGTGGCGGCGTCGGTGTGGCCCGCGATGAGGCTGGCCATGAACGTGCCGTGCCCGTACGTGTCGAGGAACTTGAGCGACGAGTCCGCCACCTGCGGCGAGAAGTCAGGGCCGTAGTAGACGTTGCGGCGAAGGCCGTTCTGCGGGACGACGCCCGAGTCGATGACGGCAATGCCGACACCTTGGCCGTAGAACCCGTTCTTCCAATACGTCGAGGCTCCCGTCGCCGCTTGCAAGGCCTGCGGCGCGCCGGCGTCGGTGGTGGGCGAGTACGTAGAACCAAGCACGTGGAGCACCTGGTCGGGCGAGACGGCGAGCACACCGTCTTGCTGGGCGAGCGCGTCGGCGGCGCCACTCGGAACGGTCGCGGCAAATCCGTTGATGAGCGTGAGCTCACGCGTGACAACGCCGCCACCGTCGCGCACTGCGCGCTCTGCGGTGGCAAGGTCGCCCGGAGTGGCCTGAACGATGACTTGCGTTGCTTCTCCGACAGGGGCAGACGCGATCGCCTGGCCCTCTCCGGCCTTACTGAAGGCGCCCGGCAACAAGAGGCCGAGAGCGAGCAACCCGGCCATGGCCCCTCGCCTCCCCTTGCGGTAACTCCATGTCACACCTGGCTGCATCACTGACTCCCTTGTCGAACTGGTGTCTCGAAGTGTGATCGAGCCATCACAGGCTGCAATCACCCGAACGCTGAGGCCTGGTGACACATCGATGGAGGCAAATGCCCGTGCACACGGCCCGATTCGAGGCACTTTGTCCGGTTCACGCATCGAAGTACGGGGCGCGTGGACTCCGCTGTTGGTCCGGATGGAGCAGCCCGGCCTAGCCCAAGCCGAAGCGGCGCCACGCAAAATCCACACGCAATTCGAGAAAATTCGGCGCAGATTGTCGTACTTCATCTCGGCGCAGGCCTGGATCAGCCCGTGACCTACCCCTTAGGTAACTCGCCGGGGCTATTTACCTCGCGTCAGCGCCCGCAGCACGTCGGCGGCGGCGGGTGCCATCTGCGGCGAGAGTCGCGCCAGCAGGACCAGCCAGTTGGCGTGGACGGCGACGGCGCTGCGCACCGCCTCGATCCCTCCGGTGACATCGCCGGCCTGCGCCATCGCCAGCCCGGCCCAGAAGAGCAACTCGTCCGAATGTGGCGCCAGCTCCTGGGCCGCTCGGTACCGGCTGCCGGCCTCGTCGACGCGGCCCACCGCGAGGAGGTCGTCACCCTCTCCGGCAAGCTCGTACGCGCTGTGCAGACCAAAGAGCCGGCGCAGCTCTACCAACGGTTCGGCCGAGTCGTCGACGCGCAGATCGAGACGCGACCGCCACGCCTCCCCTTCCGGAGGGACGACCAGCATCGCCGCCGACTGGCGACCGCGCACATCGCCGCCTTCGGCCTCGGCCGCCTCGAGCGCGATCAACATGCGCTGACCGAGCGAGCCCGCCGACGCGGCGAACGCTGCCGACATGGCGGCGGGGACCGTGTCCCGCTCCATCATGTTGGCCTGGCACGACCACGAGTCGCCGAGGACGTGCGCCGCGTAGGCGATGCAGTCACGACCCGTGTGCGCAGCCGGGGCACCCCGGGCACCGATGATCCCGACCTGTCGCAAGGCCGCTGAGTCGTCGGCGGCGAGCACCACAGCGAGCGCTGTTGCCGCATTGTCACCGGCGCCAAGCCGGTCCAGCGCGTTCGGGCCGTGTGCCGGCTCGACGATCGATTGGGTGGCCACGGCACCCACGCCAGGGCGCGCCCAGATGCACAGCGACCCGACGGAGAACCAATGCGATTGCACGGCCGCACCGAGCTCGCCCGTGTCCGGGTCTCGCGCGACGATCGAATAGGTGCCCTGGCGCATACCGCGATCGTGGCACGCGCGCCCCGCAACGTCACCGCCACCAACTCGCCGCGGCCGAATGGCGCGTTGCGTCAGGTGGTGACGTTGGCTTGGAGACGCTGGAGAGTGGCCGGCAGGTCGGCCTCGGCAACGGGTCGGCTGAACAGGTAGCCCTGCGCAAACTGGCATCGCAGCCGCAGCAGGGCGTCCGCCTGCGCCTGCGTTTCCACGCCCTCCGCGACGCAGCTGACACCGACGACGTCCGCGAGCCCGATGACGCCGGCCACGATCGCTGATGCGTCCGGGTCGACGCCCAGCCCCGCCACGAACATGCGATCAATCTTGAGATGGTCGACCGGCAACCGCTTGAGATACATCAGCGAGGAATAGCCGGTGCCGAAGTCGTCGATGGCGACGTGAACGCCAAGAAGGTGGAGGCGGCGAAGTGTCGCCTCGGCAGCGGCGACATCGGCCATCAGCCCGGTCTCGGTGACCTCCAGGCACAGCGCATCCGCCGCCAACCCCGTGTCCCTCAGCACCGATTGCACGCGGTCGTAGAGGCCCAAGTCGGCGAGTTCCCTGACCGAGAGGTTGACGGAGATGCGGAAACTTGGCTGCACGCTGCCGTCCCGGAGCCAGCCGGCGGTCGTTCGGCAGGCCGTTCGCAACGCGAACTCGCCAATGTCGACGATCAGCCGCGAGCGTTCCGCGACGCCGATGAACACATCCGGCGCGACGGACCCTCGGGTCGGGTGTTGCCAGCGGAGCAGGGCCTCCGCGCCGATGGGCCGTCCGGTCGCCAGGTGGACAAGAGGCTGGTAGTGCACCGACAGCTCGTTTCGCGGCAGGGCCTCATGCAGATCGTTGCGGAGCCGCCACTCATCGAGGTCCTGGCTGCGGCGGTTGTCGTCGAACAGTTCCACCCGGTCCCCACCGTGCGCGCGCCCGAGTTGCATGGCCGATTCGGCAGCACCGAGGAGCGCCTCTGCATCGCGGCCATCCGATCGCGCGATGCCGACCGTGACGGTGAGGACGACGGTGTTGCCGCGGACGGTCATCGGCTGAGAGATGGCCGCGCGGACGGCCTCGGCGCGGGCTATGACCTCCGTGACATCGCCGTGGGGGATGAGAACAAGGAATTCGTCGTCGTCGCGACGCGCGACCGTGACTCCCGGCCCCGACACCGCCTCGAGCCTGTCCGCGACCGTGCTGAGAATCACGTCGCCGACGTCGTTGCCCAACGACTCGTTCATGCGGCGGAAATCGTCAATGTCGACGTACAGCACGGCGGCGGGCAGCCCATCCTCGGCCAGAACGAGTCCGCGGAGCCGGTCGGTCACGAGTGTGCGGTTCGGCAACCCCGTCACGTCGTCGTGCAGGGCGACGCGGTCCGCCTCTGCGGCCGCCGCCTTGCTCGCGGTGACGTCCACGAGGAGCGTCTGCGCTCCCGTGTTGACACCCACCGAGTCGAAGAGTGGGTGCACGGAGATCAGCAGCCAGGCGATGTCACCGTCTGCCCTGCGCGCCCTGATCTCGTAGCGCGCGTCCGCCCGCGTGACCCCCACCAGGGACTCCCGCGCTGCCAGCACCCAATCGTCGTCATGGAAGAGCCAGGCCGCGAAGTCCGTGCCGACGATGTCCGCGGGGGCCGCGCGGAGAATCTCACCCGCGCGCCGGCTCGCGAAGGTGATGGCGCCACTCGGGTCGCTCGTCATCACTCCCGACTCGGCGGAATCGACAAGGACGTCGTACCGATGCTGAGCCCCGTGGATGCGTTCCTCGATCTCGATCGCCTCGGTGGCGTCGCGCAGGTGGACGATGACGCCGTTGACAGCGGCGTCATCCAGGAGGTTGGTCAGCTCCAGGTCCGCCCATCGGTACGCCCCGTCATGGTGTACGACGCGAACGCGCAGCGGCCCTGTCGGCCGCGGTGCGCCGACGATTCTGCGGAACGCTTCCGCCGCAACCTCCTGGTCGCTCGGATGCACCAGGTCCGTCAGGTCCCGGTCCAGAACGGCCGCAACGGAGTAGCCGTATGCCGTCGTGACGGCGGGCGAGGCAAACCTGATCAGGCGACGGGCGTCCGTGATGAGGACGACCTCGGAAGCGAGCTCACCCAAGCGGTGGAACGTAGCCCTTTCCCGCGTCAACGCCTCGGTCACGGTGTGGACGTCCGTGACGTCCTGGATGAGGAGGCCGACGTGCATGCGCTCGTTGCGCTCGTTCACCATGACGAATTCGCTCGCGATGCCGTGGACGAGCGACCCGTCGCTGCGCACGTAGCGGCGATTCGCCATGACCCGGCGGACCTCTCCGCTCACCAGTGTCATGCGAGCCGCGGTGGAGAAGGCGGCGCCGTCCGGGTGTTCGAAGGCGTCCGCGGGCGCGCCCACGAGCTCAACGGCCGGGTACCCGAGGAAGTCGGCCATCGCCGCGTTCACGTCCACGAACACGCCGTCGAGGCTGATCACCGCCTGCGGGATGCTCGTGTCGTTGAACTGCTGGCGCAAGCGTTCCTCGCTGAAGCGGAGAGCTGCCCGGGCAGCGACGACGTCGCTCATGTCCCGCATGATGACGGCGGCACGGGTCACGTGGCCGTCGGCATCCTTGATCGGCGATATCGACAACGTCACCGAGACGGTCGATCCGTCGCCGCGAAGGCGAGTCGTCTCCAAACCCGGAATCGCCACGCCGCGCGCGATGCGGGCGATGACGTCCAGCTGCTCGCCGTTGTCGTCCGCGGCGACGAAAGCGGTCACGGGGCTCCCGATGATGCTCTTCCGTGTCATACGCAGGAGTTGCTCTGCGTTGGCGTTGCAATCGGTGACGAGCGCCGACCCCACGTCGAAGATGAGAAGCGCGTCGGCAAGGGCGTCGACAACCGTCTCGAGGGTGCTCATGCGCTGCTGGGCGTACCGCAGCTCGGAGATCCTGGTGGCAACTCCGACTGTGCCGACGATGG
>JAVEEB010000083.1 GCA_030840665.1 Frankiaceae bacterium
AACTGCGCCTGGGATCGGGTGCCGTGATCACGTATCGGTCGCGCAGCCGACCCAGTAGACTGCGGTGCGCCAAGGAGGGCCGCCCACATGCCGAACGTCAGCGGCTATCACGAGGACGTGCCCGCAAACGAAGTGAAGACGCCCGCGACGGCGACCGCAATCGCCTCGTCGCCCCCACATCAGCCCCCCGCCGACGCCTCGCTCTCCGACGCCGTCGTCCAGGGGGCCCGGTGGATGGCCATCTCCCAGGTCGCGACCCAGGCCCTGCGTTTCGCCGCCAACATCGTCCTGGCGCACCTGCTGGTGCCCGCCGACTTCGGCATCGTCGCGATCGGCATGACGGTCACGCTGTTCCTCGAGCAGATCCGCGACCTGGGCACCGGGGCGACGGTCATCCAGCGCAAGGAGGTCTCGCCGTCGCTGCTCAACACCGTGTTCTATCTGAACGCGGGCATGGGGATCGCGCTCGGGGCGGCGGTGTTCAGCGCCGCCTCGCCGTTGGCTGCGGCACTCGGTAACGCCCACGGATCGGCGTCGCAGATCCAGGCGACGCATGTGCTCCAGGCGTTCGCGCTCATCACCGTGATCACCTCCGGCGCCAACATCCACCACGCCCTCCTCCGCCGCACGATGCGCTTCCGGACGGTCGGCCTGATCGCCACCGGCTCCGCCCTGCTCAACGCGGTCGTCAGCGTCTCGCTGGCGTCGGCCGGCGCCGGCGTGTGGTCCATCGTGATCGGGCTCGCGGCGGGCAACGCGCTCGCGGCCGTGGCCGCGTGGTCCTGCTCCGGGTGGCGGCCCGGCCTGACGACGCGGATGGCCGACCTGCGTTCGATGTGGCAGTTCGCCGGCTTCCTGTTGCTGACGAACCTGGTCGTGTTCGCGCTGCAGCAATCCGACCGGGTCGTCGTCAACCGCGTCCTCGGGCCCGCGCTGCTCGGCATCTACGCGATCGCACTGCAGATCACCACCTATCCCCTGACCACGGTGACGACGGCTCTCACCGAGGTGCTGTTCCCGGCCTTCGCGCGTCGGCAGGACGACAGGCCCGCGCTCCGCTCGGCGTACCTACGTGCCAACCGCGTCATCGCGCTCATCACGTTCCCCCTCATGGCGGGCACCGCGGCCGTCGCCCCGCTGCTCGTGCCGGTGGTTCTGGGGGAGAAGTGGCGCGCGGCGATCCCGATCCTCATCGCCCTGGGACCGGCGGGGGCGGTGCGCTCGATCACGGCGAACGCCTCATCCCTGATGCTGTCCCAAGGTCATTCCCGCGCGCAGTTCCTGTCGACCGCCGCCTACTCGGCCATCATCGTTCTCGGTTTCATCGTCGGTGTGCAGTGGGGCCTCGTCGGCATGTGCATCACCTACACCGTTCTGATCGCCGTGCTGTCCCCTGCACTGTGGTGGGTCGCATTCCGGTACATCGACCTACGGATCCGCGACTACGCTCGCGCGCTCCTGCCCGTGACCGCGATCACCCTGGTCATGGTGGCCGGCGTCGTCGCCGTCGGCCTGGCGATGCCGGACGGCGTCCCGGACGCGGCCACCCTTCTGATCCAGGTCGCAACGGGGGGCCTCGTCTATGTCGGGCTCATCGTGCGACTTCGCCCGGCCGCGTTCGTCGACCTACTGTCAGCCGTCCGCCGCCGCCGCGTTTCAGAGGCACAGGCTCCGGTAGCGCACGCTGCCGGCTAGGCGGCCCGCGTTCTGCGCCGCCACGACACACCAGATCGTGCGCCGCGATCGACCGAGCAGCAGATACGGCAACCGGGTGAGCACCCACAGGTAGCGCTCGGCCACCTTCCGCGGCCCGCGACGGCGGGCACCGACCGCGCGATATTCCTTGTACAGCTTGGGATACGGCTCGTTGTACCAGTAGATCTGCCGGAGCATCGCCCGCGCGTTCCCGCGAAGGCGATAGTGGACGACCGCCTCCGGCGCGAAGAGTAACGGATGGCCGGCGAGCTGGAGCCGCCAGCAGAATTCGGCGTCCTCACCGTGATTCAGGTCGATCCGCCAGCCGCCGACGCCGTCGAGGACTTCCTTCTCCATCAGCAGGTTGCAACCCGCCGCCACCGGTAGGAAGTCCATGTGCAGAGCCAATTCCTGTGACTGGAATCGCCCGCGCACCTTGACCTGTGCGCGCTCGTTCAACAGGTCATGTTCCAGGGACCCGGCGACGACCGCGCCAGGGATCCATCGTTCATAGAGGGCGGTCAGCCAGCCAGGTGCCACGACGTCATCGGAGTCGCAGTAGGCGACGATGGGCGCCTCGGCGGCCGCGGCTCCGGCTGTCCTGGCGTGGGCCACGCCACGCACCGCGGAGGCGTCGACCACCCGCAGCTTCAAGCGGTCACGGAATCCGTCCACGATCGCGAGCGTGCGGTCGGTCGAGCCGTTGTCCGCGAGGATGACCTCCCACGGCTGCTCGAAATTCTGCTCGGCGAGGGCTGCCAGTTGCTCCGCGATGAACGCTTCACCGTTGAAGGTCGGCACGATTACCGACACAACGGCTGTCATGGGGCGTGCCTTTCGGGTAAGTGGTCCGCGGGCCGGCGCCGTCCGATCTCAAGCCCCCCGAAACCACGCGATGGTGCGTTCGAGGCCGTCGGCGAGGCGCACCCGAGGCGCCCAGTCGAGCACGTCGGCCGCAAGCTTGATGTCCGGGCAACGCACCGAGGGATCGTCGATGGGGCGATCGATGAACGTGATCTCCGACAGCGATCCGCACATCTCGTTGATGGTGCGGGCGAGGGTCAGCATCGTCACCTCCTCGGGGTTGCCGAGGTTCATCGGGCCGGTGTGCTCAGACCGCATGAAGCGCATGACGCCCTCAACCAGGTCGTCCACATACTGAATCGACCGCGTCTGGCTGCCGTCGCCCGCCACGGTGATCGGCGCTCCGACGAGGCACTGCTGGATGAAGGTCGGGACCGCGCGACCGTCATCCGGCCTCATGCGGGGGCCGTGCGTGTTGAAGAACCGAAGAATGCCGGTGTTGACGTTCGCGCTGCGCGAGTACGCCATCGTGGCTGCCTCGGAGAACCGCTTCGCCTCGTCATACACGGCCCGGGGTCCCACCGGGTTGACGTACCCCCAGTAGTCCTCCGTCTGCGGGTGCACCTGGGGATCGCCGTACGTCTCAGACGTCGACGCCATGACGAATCGGGCGCCCTTGTCCTTCGCGAGCTCGAGAAGGTTGAGCGTGCCGATCGACCCGACGCGCAAGGTCTCGAACGGGAGCCGCAGGTAGTCCGGCGGCGACGCGGGCGAGGCGAAGTTGAGCACCGCGTCGACTCGGCCGACCACTGGCAACGGGCGCGTCACGTCGCAGTCGAGGAGCTCGAATTGGCCTGTGTCAATCAGATGCGACACGTTCTTCGCCGCACCCGTACAGAAATTGTCGAGGCACACGACCGACCAGCCATCGTGAACCAAACGATCGCAAATGTGCGATCCGAGAAACCCTGCGCCACCGGCGATGACCGCTCGTGGACGTTCGACCATGTCACTCCGCTCAGACGGGTCGTGGGCGTTGGCCATGGCCCTAGTACGCACCGGAGCCGCGAACGACGGCGAACATCGTCCTCCACAGGATCATAGCGTCGAGCGTGAGCGACCAATTCTCCACATAACGGAGGTCGAGACGGACCGCCTCTTCCCACGTGAGGTCCGAGCGGCCGCTGACCTGCCACAGCCCGGTGAGGCCGGGCTTCACGAGCAGTCGGCGGCGAACGTCGGTGCCGTACTGCTGCACTTCCTCCGGCAGCGGCGGCCGCGGGCCGACGAGCGACATGTCGCCGCGGATGACGTTCAGCAGCTGGGGGACCTCGTCGAGCGAGAGCCTGCGCAGCCAGCGGCCCACCCGGGTCACACGCGGATCATCGCGCACCTTGAACAGCAGACCATCGGCGTTCTCGTTCGCGTCGCGCAGCTCGTCGCGGCGCGCCTCGGCGTCGACGTGCATCGAGCGGAACTTGTAGATGCGGAACTCGCGGCCGCCGACCCCGACGCGCGTCTGCCGGAAGATGATCGGACCGGGGCTGTCGATGCGCACCGCCAGGGCCAGCAGGACCGTGACGGGCAGGGTCACCAGGAGCACGACCGTCGCCATGAACCGGTCCACGACCGCCTTCAGCAACCGGGCCCCGCCGGAGAGCCGGGGCTCTTCGATGTGCAGGAGCGACAGACCGGCGGCCGGCCGGATGTGCAGGCGAGGGCCGGCGACTTCCATCAAGCCGGGGGCCACCATCAGGTCGACGCCCGTGCCTTCGAGCTGCCAGGCGAGCTGGCGCAGCGCGGGCCCGTGTGTTTCCGGGCAGGACGTCACCGCGACGGCGTCGGCCTTCGTGTTGCGTACGACATCGATCGTGTCCGAGAGGTTGCCGAGCACGGGCACGCCGGCTTCCGCCAGGAGCCCGTGCACGTGGCCGGCCGGCACGCATGCGGCGACGACTTCGATACCGGCGGCCCTGTCCCTGCGCAACTGCTCGACGAGCAGCAGCACGGGGACTTCGTGGCCGACCGCGACGACCCGCTGCATGCAGCGACCGTGCCGCCTTGCCATGTGTACCAAGTGGCGTACGACGTATCGCGACAGCAACGACAGCGTCGCGGTCGCGGAGAACCCGATGACGACGATCGCGCGCACATGCGGCACCGAGAGCACGTAGGCGCCGGTCGACAGGATGGCGGTCAGGCTGAAACCGGCACGGGCCACCCGCTTGTATTCGTCCGTGCCGCTCCCCAGAAAGCGGGGGTCATAGGCGCGCGTGACGAACAGGACCAGCGCCCAGACGAAGGGGAGGCCCACAGCAGGCCACCGCGGGCCCGCATGCGGGAGAACGATCAGCAGCGCGGCGACGACGGTGGCGCCCGCCGCGTCGAGCGCGACGATGGCCTCGATGTATTTGCGCAACCACCCCGGAGTCGGGCGTTGCAACGCGGCATCGTCAGGGTCGTACCGGCCGAGCGCGACCGACAAGGCCTCGGCGTCGACGATCCGGTCCCGCATCGTGCCCGTCCGGCGGTCGACACGTCGCCCGTCGACGTACGGCCAGGTGAGACGCGTGAGGTCGCTCTCGGACGCCGCGGAAGAGCCGGCGCGACGCCTGATCGCATCGACAGCGTCAGACACAGTCGCCTTCTCCTTCGTCGAGCGTGACCGGCACGTGGCATGCCGGACGGCAGGTCGTGGTGACCGGCCCCATTGCTGCCTCGGCGACCTTCATCCGGGGCTGAAGGCCTTGTGTGTCAAAAACGTACCTGGCGAATCAGACGGGTGGGGCGTTGAAAGCGTTCTGCGCGAGCTCGAGACCGGTCGACAGGATGCCTTCGACGGCGTCCGCCGCACGGTCGATGTGGAACGGCAATTCCTTGCGTTCCGCGGCGTTGAAGTCCTTCAGCACGTACGTCGCCACGTCCATCCGGCCGGGCGGACGGCCGATGCCGACGCGTACGCGCACGTAGTCCTTCGAGCCGAGGCACGCGCTGATCGACTTGAGCCCGTTGTGACCCGCGTCGCCCCCGCCGGCCTTCAGGCGCAGCCACCCGTACGGGATTTCCAGCTCGTCGTGGACGACGACGATGTGGTCCACCGGGACCTTGAAGAAATCGCGCAGCGAGGCGACCGGGCTGCCCGACTCGTTCATGTAGGTCATCGGTTTGGCCAGCAGCACCCGCTGGCCGGACAACCTGGTCTCGATGAGGTTCGCGCGGCCCTTGTGCGCCTTGAACTTTTCGCGTAGCCGGTCGGCCAGGAGGTCGAGCACCATGAAGCCCGCGTTGTGCCGATTCTCGGCGTACACAGGTCCTGGGTTGCCCAACCCGACAACGAGCCAGGGACTGTCCGTCACGTCGCCGGCCGTCGCGGAGCGTCGGTTGAGCCCGGGGAGGCTCAGGCCTCCGCGGGGGCCTCGTCGTCGACGACGGGCGCAGCAGCCTCGGTGGTCGTGCCGGCGCCCTCGGACTCCATCTGCGCAGCAGACGGGGTGTTGATGACGTGGACGATGACCTTGTCGCCATCTTCGGCGAGCGTCGTGCCGGCGGGCAGCTTGACGTCACGCGCGTGGATGGTGGCGCCGGCGGTCAGCCCGTCGACGTTGACCTCGATGCTGTTGGGCAACTCGGTGGCGTCGGCCTCGACCGAGATCGTCTCGGCGCTGTGCTCGAGCATGGCGGCGCGGTCGATGTCGCCGACCAGGACCACGTGAACGTCGACCGTGACGCGCTCACCCTTGCGGACGAGGACGAGGTCGACGTGGTCGATGCTGCCCCTGATGGGGTCGCGCTGGATGGCCTTGGGGAGCGCGAGCTGCGAGCCGCCCGCGATGTCGAGCGTCAGCAGGACGTTGAGGCCGCCGCCCTTGATCGCGTGGGCGAAGTCGCGCGACGGGAGGGAGATGTGCACCGGGTCGGTGCCGTGTCCGTAGAGGACGGCTGGGACCTTGCCGGCCCGGCGGGTGCGGCGGGCGCCACCCTTGCCGAACTCAGTGCGCGGCTCAGCTGCGATGCGTACCTCGGACACGGCGATGCTCTCCTTGCGATGTGACGTTCGTGAAGGGCGTGCAGGCGCCACGCAGTCGTGCGGGCGGGAGTCAGGAAGTGAGTGTAACCGTCAACGGCCCGCGGATCGAACCGGGCCGCGATCCCTGCCTCCGGCGTCCGTGAGAACGCTCAGCTGTCGCCACCGAACAGGCTGGTCACAGAGCCGTCGTCGAAGACCTCGCGGATGCCGCGGGCCAGCAACGGGGCAATGGACAGCACCGTCAGCTTGTCGAACAGCTTGTCGTCGGAGACCGGCAGCGTGTTGGTGACCACAACCTCGGCGATGCGGCCGTTCTTCAGCCGATCGACCGCCGGGCCGGACAGGATCGCGTGGGTGGCCGCGACGATGACCTCGCGAGCGCCTCCCCTGAAGCACACGTCCGCCGCCTGGGCAATCGTGCCGGCGGTGTCGATCATGTCGTCGACGATGACGCACGTGCGCCCCTCGACGTCGCCGACGACCCGGTTGGCCACGACCTGGTTCGGCACGTCGGGGTCGTGCGTCTTGTGGATGAACGCCAGCGGGCAGCCGCCGAGGCGGTCCGTCCAGCGCTCGGCGACCCGGACGCGGCCCGAGTCCGGAGCGACGATCGTGAGGTCGCGGGCGTCGTAGCGACTGTCGACGTAGTCCGTCAGCAGTGGCAACGCGAACAGGTGATCGACGGGGCCGTTGAAGAAGCCCTGGATCTGCGCGGTGTGCAGGTCGACCGTCATGATCCGGTTGGCGCCGGCCGTCTTGAACATGTCGGCGATGAGGCGGGC
>JAVEEB010000178.1 GCA_030840665.1 Frankiaceae bacterium
TCGAGCACGTGGGCCTGCTTCACTCCCCCACGCACCGCCCGCAGGCAGGCCTCCATCTTCGGGACCATGCCGCCGGCCAGGGAAGGCAACATTTCCTCGAGCTCGTCAGCGCTGAGCGAACTGATGAGCTCGTCGCTCGTCGGCCAGTCTGCGTACAAACCCTTGACGTCCGTCAGCATGAGCAGCTTCTCCGCGCCGAGGGCGACCGCGAGCGCGGCCGCCGCCGTGTCGGCGTTGACGTTGTAGGTCTCGCCGTTCTCGCCGCGGGCGACGGTGGCGATGACGGGGACGCGACCCGCGTCGAGGAGCGCCAGCACCGCGTCCGGCCGGATGTCGACCACGTCACCGACGAGGCCGATGTCGATCGGCACACCGTCGACGTACGCCATCCGCTTCTCGGCCGTGATCAGTTGCGCGTCCTCGCCTGACATGCCGACGGCATGGGGGCCGTGGTCGTTGATGAGCCCGACGAGGTCGCGGTTGACCTGGCCGACGAGCACCATGCGAACCACCTGCATGGTCTCGGGTGTCGTCACCCGAAGGCCGCCGCGGAACTCCGCCTCGACGCCCAACTTGTTGAGGTGCTCGTTGATCTGGGGGCCGCCGCCGTGCACCACCACGGGGCGCAGGCCGGCGTACTTCATGAAGATGACGTCCTGGGCGAACGCCGCTTGCAGCTCGGGGTTCGTCATGGCGTTGCCACCGAACTTGATGAGGATGATCTTTCCGTGGAATCTTTCCAGCCACGGAAGGGCCTCGACGAGCGTGACGGCCTTGTGCATCGCCGACGCGCGCCGGTCGGCCGCGTGCTCCTGCTCACTCATCATGTGGTGTACGCCGAGTTCTCGTGGACGTAGTCAGCGGTCAGGTCGTTGGTCCAGATCGTCGCCTCGGCGTCGCCGGCGTGCAGGTCGACCTCGATGTGGATGTGCCGGTCCTTCATGTGCACGAGGTTGCGGTCGTCGCCGACACCACCGGCGCGGCACACCGTTACCCCGTTGATCGCCACGTCGACCTGATCCGATTCGAAGGCGACGTCCGTCGTACCGAGAGCGGCAAGAACCCTGCCCCAGTTGGGGTCTTCGCCGTGCAGAGCGCATTTGAGCAGGTTGCTGCGCGCGATCGCGCGGCCGGCGATGACGGCGTCCGCCTCGCTCGCCGCCGTGCGCACGGTGATGCCGACCTCCTTGGATGCACCCTCGGCGTCGGCGATCAGCTGAGCAGCAAGATCGGCGCACGCCGTCTGCACGGCGAAGGCGAGGCTCTCGTACGACGGGGTGATGCCCGATGCGCCACTGGCGAGCAACAACACGGTGTCGTTGGTCGACATGCAGCCGTCGGAGTCGAGCCGGTCGAACGTTTGCCAGCAGGCGTCCCGCAGCGCGCGGTCGAGGTCGACCGCATCCGCGACCGCGTCGGTGGTCAGGACGACCAGCATCGTCGCGAGGGCGGGGGCCAACATGCCGGCGCCTTTCGCCATGCCACCGACCGACCAGCCCGGCCCGGCGACGTGGCTCTGCTTGGCGACGGTGTCGGTCGTGCGGATGGCGTTGGCGGCGGCCGCCCCGCCGTCGGGGCTCAGCGAGGCCGCGGCATTCTCGACGCCGGCGAGTAACTGGGCCATGGGGAGCGGTACGCCGATGATGCCTGTGGACAGGACCGCCACCTCCCCGGCGCTGTGGGCCAGCATCACTGCCGTGTGCTCGGCGGTCGCGTGCGTGTCGGCGAAGCCGGGCTTGCCGGTCAAGGCGTTCGCGTTGCCGGCGTTCGTGACGACCGCGCTGATCCGGCCACCGGCCACGACCTGCCGGGTCCACAGGACAGGGGCAGCCGGGAAGCGGTTGGTGGTGAAGACGCCCGCGGCTGCGTAGAGCGGCCCGTCATTGACGACCAGCGCGACGTCCGGCTTGCCCGACGGCTTGATGTCGGCGGCGACGGCGGAAGCGCGAAACCCCTTCGGTGCGGTGACACTCATGGCGCGACTCCAGCTATTGGCAATCCGGTTGTCTCGGGCAGGCCGAGGGCGATGTTGGCGTTCTGCACGGCTTGGCCGGCCGCACCCTTGGTCAAGTTGTCGAGGGCCACAACGACGACGGCGCGACCGGCGAGCGGATCCGCGGCGACCTGAATGTGGACCGAATTCGATCCAAGTGTCGCCCCGGTCGATGGCCAGACACCTTCAGGCAGCAGGTGTACGAAGGGCTCGGCGTCGTACTGCTTCGCCAGCGCCGCCCGCAGGTCGTCCGTCGTGACGTCGCCCACCAAGCGGGCCGTCACGGTGGCGAGAATCCCACGCGGCATGGGGGCAAGCAGCGGCGTGAAGCTGAGGGTGACGGGCGCCGTTGTCGCGAGCTGGAGGGTCTGGATCATCTCGGGGGTGTGCTGGTGCGCGCCACCGACCTTGTACGGGCTCATGGCCCCCATGACTTCGCTGCCCATGAGATTGGCCTTCGCGGCCCGGCCGGCACCCGAGGTGCCCGAGGCGGCGACGACGACGATGTCGGTCGCCCCAACGAGGCCCGCTGCGAGCAGCGGATTGAGCGCGACGGGGACGGTGGTCGCGTAGCAACCCGGATTGGCGATGCGCTTGGCGCCGGCGATCACCGGCCGTGCATGGGGCAGCTCCGGCAGCCCGTACGTCCAGGTGCCCGCATGGGTCCCGCCGTAGTACGTCTCCCATTGCGTTGCATCCCGCAGACGGAAGTCGGCACCGAGGTCGATGACGAGCACATCTGAGGGCAGCTGCCCGACGATGGCCGCGGACTCGCCGTGCGGCAGCGCTAGGAACACGACGTCGCTCGCCGCCAGCGCCGCCGGGTCGAGGTCATCGAACGTCCGGTCGGCGAGCTGAGGCAGATGCGGGTGCGCCGACGTGACCGGGTTGCCGGCGCTGCTGGCGGCGCCGAGGTGCCCTAGCGCGAAGTCGGGATGGCCGAGGAGCAGCCGCAGCAGCTCCCCGCCCGCGTATCCGCTCGCGCCTGCCACGCCGGCAATGTAGGTCATGACGGCTATTATGCAGGCACCTGAATATCCATGCAAGCGGGTTATCCGTGGACCGTCCTAGAGCGCCGTTAGGACCGGAGGACGGCCGCCGTTCGGTGTCCGGCTTCGGCGACCGCCGCGTCGCGGGCGTCGTTCGCCTCGTCGTCGGTCAGGGTCCGGTCGGGCGCACGGAACCGCAGGGCGTAGGCCAGCGACTTCGACCCGTCCGGGATGGGCGCCCCGGTGTAGACGTCGAAGAGATCCAGCGATTCGAGCAGGGCGCCGGCGCCGTCGCGCAACGCGGTCTCGACCGCGGACTGCGGCACGTCCGCGGCGACGACGAGGGCGACGTCGCGGCCCACCGGGGGGTACGTCGACAACGTGGGCACGACGGGCGTCTCCGGGGCTGCCGCGCAGACCGCGTCCAGGTCGAGCTCGAAAGCGGCGGCGCGCTCAGGCAGCCCCAAGGCGGCGACCACCCGCGGATGCAGCTCGCCGGCGTGGCCGACCACGGCGTCCCCGACGAGCAAGGCGGCGCACCGGCCCGGGTGCCAAGGAGCGAGTTCCGCCTGACGGACGTTCAGGTGGGCGCCTACAGCACGGGCGGCGGTCACGGCCGCCGCGACGGCGTCCGACCAGGCCGTCGGACGCCCTTCGCCCCACCAGCCCGCCGGGTCCGCGTCACCGACGAGCACGCCGGCAAGGTGCCGGGGCTGCTCCGGAAGCACCGCGTCGAGGGCAGCGAGCTCCGCCTCCGACGGCCGGTGGGCGGTGGACGGTGAGGCCACCGGACCAGTGCCAGGAACGGCGAAAAAGACAGAACCGGCTTCGTACACGGCAAAGCCGGCCGAACCTCGCCCGACGTTGCGCGCAGCCGCGGTGAGCAACCCCGGCAACAAGGTCGTACGAAGGTAAGGTTCGTCGTCCGAAAGAGGGTTGCTCACCCGCACCAGACGGCGGCGCGGGTCGCCCGCGGGGACGCCGAGCGTGTCGAGAACGGCTTCGCCGACGAACGGATAACTCAGAACTTCGAGGAAGCCGACCGCAGCGAGCGCACGCGCGGCCGATCGACGCTGGCGCTGGACCCGCGTCAGTCCACCTCCAGCTGGGGCCGGCGGCAGGACCGACGGGATCGCGTCGTACCCCTCGAGGCGCAGGACTTCTTCCACCAGGTCGACGTTCTCGCGGAGGTCGGGGCGCCACGACGGCGGCAGGACGGACAACGTCCCATCCCCGGACACGTCGCAGCCGACGTCGCGCAGCCGCCGGACGACGGTTTCGGTCGTGTACTGGATGCCCGCGATGCGGCTCGGGAAGGCGGGGTCCAGCCGAATCGACTGGCGCGGCTGCCGGTGGTCGACGTCCGTCGTCGCGGGGTCGGCCGTGCCACCGCCGAGCTCGACGAGCAGACGCACGGCCAGCTCGGCCGCGGCGTCGGCGACGTCGAGGTCGACCCCCCGTTCGAAGCGGCGCGAGGCCTCACTGGGGAGCCGGTGCCGCCGCGCAGTGCGGGCAATCGTGGCCGGATCGAAGTGAGCCGACTCGATGATGATGTCCGTCGTCGCGCCGTCGATCTCGGTGGAAGCACCGCCCATGACGCCGGCCAGGGCGATCGGCCCGGAGTCGTCGGTGATCAGCAGGTCCTCCGGGGAGAGCCGGCGGTCGACGCCGTCGAGGCTGCGCATGTGCTCCCCCGCGACCGCGCGTCGCACGACGATCTCCCCGCGGACCTTGCCTGCGTCGAACGCGTGCAGCGGCTGGCCCACATCGAGCAGCACGTGGTTGGTCACGTCGACCGCGAGCGAGATGGAACGCATGCCCGCCATCGTCAGGCGGCGCTGCAACCACAACGGGGAGGGCGCCAGCGGATCGACGCCCCGGACGACGCGGGCGACGTACCGGTCACAGCCGACCGTGTCCTCGATGCGCACGGGGTAGCCGTCGCCGGCCGCCGGCGCGACGGGCACGTCAGCGGGATCCGTGAACAGGACGTCGTACGCCGTGGCGGCCTCGCGTGCGACCCCGCGAACGGACAGGCAGTACGACCGGTCGGCCTTTACCGCGATGTCGAGCACGTGGTCGCCGATGCTGAGCAACTCGACGACGTCGGCGCCGAGCGGCGAGTCGGCCGGCAGGATGAGGATGCCCGTGTGGTCGGAGCCGATGCCCAGCTCGTCGACCGCACACATCATGCCGTCGGACACGTGACCATAGGTCTTGCGCGCCGTGATCGTGAAGCCACCCGGGAGCACGGACCCGGGCAGGGCGACCGCGACGCGATCGCCGGCCACGAAGTTCGCGGCGCCGCACACGATGCCGCGCGGCTCGGCGCCCTCGGCGACCTGCACCTGGCACCAGCGGATCGTCTTGCCGTTGCTCTGCGGCTCCTCGTCGAACGAGACGACTTCGCCGACGACGACGCCGGAGACGCCCTCCCCGATCGCGTCCACGCGTTCGACCTCGAGGCCGGCGCGGACCAGTGCCGTACTGATGTCGGCGGCGCTGATATCGGCGGCCAGCGGCGCGTAGTCGCGCAGCCACGAGATGGGGACGCGCATCAAGCCTCCAGTCCGAACGCCGCGGTGAAGCGGACATCACCTTCGACGAGTGCGCGGATGTCGTCGAGGCT
>JAVEEB010000224.1 GCA_030840665.1 Frankiaceae bacterium
TCATGGTTCGCGACGGTCGCAACATGTTGATCGCCGGCATGGTTGTCGCCGCCCTCACTGCCTTTCTGCTGTCCGCGAGTGCGATCGGCGCCGAGTGGAACTCCGGGATGTTCGCCAGCCTGCTGACGTGGGAACCGCGTCGACCCCGCGTGCTGATCGCCAAAACCGCAGCCTGCGTTGTCTTTTTCACGGACGTGGGCGCACTCATCATCGGCTACCAACTGCTCTCGGCCGCCGCGCTGGCGCAGACCCGCGGCTCGTTCGACGGCATGACCGGGCCCGTCACCCACGGGCTCGCGGGCCTGGTCGGCCGGGGCATCGGCCTCGTCGCCTTGACCGCCGCGGCGGGCGCGTCCCTGGCCGGCATCGCGCGCTCGACGGCGGGGGCGATGGCGATCCTCGGCGGCTACCTCGTCGCCGTCGAGCTCGCCGCCCGCAACATGCTCAACGGCGACACCCGCTGGCTGCTGTCCACCAACGCCCAAGCGCTTGTCACCGGTCGCGCAACCGTCACCTGGCAAGGGCCGGGCGACCCCTCCACCGTCGTTGGGACGTTATCGGGGGGCCCTGGCAGCGGCCAGGTCGAAATTCACGAGTACATCGTCACGGCTGCGCACGCCGCGATCGTCATCGCGGTCATCGTCGCCGCCGTCACCGTCGTGCACGCCGTGTTCCTCCAGCGCCGGGACGCCAACTGACGGGCTGCGGTCAGCCCTTGAGCAGGGCAAGCACGTCTTCGCCGTACAACTCGAGCTTCTTCGCGCCCACGCCCTTGACGCAGGCCAGCTGATTGCTGTTCTTCGGCTGTTGTTCGGCGATCGCGAGCAAGGTCACGTCCGTGAAAATCACGAACGCCGGCACCTTCGCGAGCCGTGACAGTTCGAGGCGCCACGCTTTGAGCCGGTCGAGGGTGGCCTCGTCGACATTGCTCGGGCAGCCCTCGCAGCGGCCGAGCTTGCGCGCCGGCGCACTCGACAGCGTCGCTCCGCAGATGCGGCACACCGCGCCCTTCTTCGTCGAGCTCCGGGCGGCTCCCTGGCGCGGCGCCGGGGCAGCCGAGGGGGCGACGTCCTCCAGGAACCGGCTGCGGCGCCGGTTGCCGTACCAGCTCAGGGACAGCTCGCGCCGCGCGCGCGTGACGCCGACGTACAGGAGCCTGCGTTCCTCGGCCAGTTGCTCGTCGGTCGTCGCGAAGCTGATCGGCAGGTAGCCGTCGACGAGGCCGCACACGAAGACCGCGTCCCATTCGAGGCCCTTCGCGGCGTGCAGGGAGGCGAGGGTGACGCCGACCGGCGGCGGGGCGTGCTGGGCACTCGCGCGTTCCTGCAGCTCCGCCACGAAACTCGCGAAGTCGCCGTCGTGCTCCTCGGCGAGGCGGACGATCGCCGACAACGACTCCCAGGCCTCGCGGGTCGCGCCTTGGCCTGACGGGGGCTCCGGCCGCCAGCCGACCGAGGACAGCACGTGCCCGACATGCGCGACCAGCTCGTCGCCGGTGTCTCCGCCGACGACCGCGCCGCGCAGTGTCACGAGCGCGCGCCGCACCTCCTTGCGGTCGAAGAAGCGCTCCGCCCCGCGAACGACGTACGGCACCCCGGCCGTGGTCAGCGCACGCTCGAACTCCGCCGACTGCCCGTTGGTGCGGAACAGGACGGCGATCTCGCGCGCGGGGGTGCCTGCGGCGATCAGCCCGGCGCATCGGGCCGCAATACCGGCGGCCTCGGCTGGCGCATCGTCGTACCCACGAATCACTGGCTCCGGCCCCGCGCTCACCGTCGCTTCCAGCCGGACGCCCCCACGGTTGAGCCTGTTGGCCAGCGTCAGGACGGCCGCCGTCGAGCGGTAGTTGCGTGTCAGCTCGACGGTGCGGGCGCCGACGTGCGTGCCCACGAACTCCAGCAGGTACGACGCGCGGGCCCCCGCGAACGTGTAGATCGTCTGGTTGGGGTCGCCGACGACGCACAGGTCGTGCCGCCCGCCGACCCACGCGTCGAGCAGCCGCTGCTGCAGCGGGCTGACGTCCTGGTATTCGTCGACGGTGAAGTGGCGGTAGCGGTCGCGCACCGCGGTGGCAACGCGGGGCGCGTCCTCGACGAAACCGGCCGCGACGAGCAGCAGGTCCTCGAAGTCGACGACGTGCCGCTCGCCTTTCGACTTCTCGTACGCCGCGTAGATGGCCGCGACCTTCTCCACCGACACCGGGGGCTGCCGCTTGGCTTCGGTGGCAACGGCCACGTACGACGTCGGGTCGGCGAGGCGCGCCTTCGCCCACTCGATCTCGCTCGCGAGGTCGCGCACCACAGTCCCCTCGGCGCGGACCCCGCTGCGCCGGGCCGCCTCGATGATCACGGGCACCTTGGAGGCCAGCACCTGTGGCGCATCGCCGCCGACGACCTGGGGCCAGAAGTGCTGGACCTGCTTGAGCGCGGCAGCGTGGAAGGTCAGCGCAGCCACCGACGGGGCGCCCAGCTCGCGAAGGCGGCCCCGCAGCTCGCCGGCGGCGCGGGCCGTGAAGGTGACGGCGAGGACGTGGTCGGGATTGACGGCGCCGGTCAGCACCCCGTACGCGATGCGGTGGGTAATGGTGCGGGTCTTGCCCGTGCCGGCGCCCGCCAGGATGCAGACAGGGCCGCGCACCGCAACGGCGGCCTCACGCTGGGCGTCGTCGAGCGCGAGCAGGAGGTCGTCGGCGGTCATTCAGCGATCCTCCCAGGCTCTGCCGACAGCCGAGACGTCGCCCAGCCCGACTGTGGATACGCGGAAATCATCGTGAAACATGGTCACTTCGCGCGATTCAATAGTCATCGGTGCAGGGCTACTGTGTGGAAGATCAAGTCCCAACGACGAGAAGGACGCCAGCACTAGCGGCGGGGTGTGGCTATGAGTGACTTCAGCCATCCTGCCATCGGGGCCGCCCTGTCCGCCGCGGTCACTCTGCTCGGTATGGAAGCCGTTTTTATCGGCAACCTCACCGATGACACGTTCACTTTTGTGCGTGCGCAGGGCCGGTGGCGTGGCGTAACGCCCGGGGAGGGGTGCCCCCGGAACGATTCGATGTGCGCGCGCATGTTGGCCGGCGCGCCCGTCGCGACCGCTGACGCGGCCAAGGACCCGCACTACAGCGACGTGCCCTTGCGCGCCCGCCTCGGGATCACGTCCTACGTCGGAGTGCCGCTCCGTAACGAGGCGGGGAACCTGTTGGGGACGCTGGCCGGGATCGATCGACGGTCGGTGCCCATCGACGGTGTCGCGCTCGCGACCCTTCGGCATCTCGCAACGACCATCGTCCGGGTGGAGCAGGCAGCGCGCGGCGAGGCCTCCTCCGTTTCCGCAACCCCGGCGCCGGCAACCAAGCCGCCCGATACGTCGGGCCGCGCTGCCTCCACGACTGCAGCGGTTGCGCCATCGACCGGCGCTCACGGTGACGCCCCTCTGGCCATCGTCCGGACGGCCAACGGCTGGCGCGTCGGCGACGACGACTCGGAAGACCTGACCATGGCCATGGTCCTCGCCGATCTGCTGGCCGACGACCTGAGCGGCGGCAGTCGCCCCGAGAAGTGCGACGAGGACGCGGACGAGGTGCAACGACTGCGCGTCGCCGTCGCGCAGCTGGAGCACGCTCTGGCAGCGCGCATCGTCATCGAGCAGGCCATCGGAGTCATCGCCGAGCGGTTCGGCGCGAAGCCGCGCGACGCCTTCGAAGACCTGCGGCGCTCCTCCCGGGCGTCGGGGCGGCGCGTGTACGACGTCGCCCGCGAGGTCACGCTGAGCGCCTCCCAGGACGTGCCGACGCTGCCGGGCAAGCTGCGCCGTTCGTAGACCCGTCGACGTCCGGCGCCGAGCTG
>JAVEEB010000233.1 GCA_030840665.1 Frankiaceae bacterium
GACGAGGCGCAGAACACCACGCCCGAACAGATGAAGATGTTCCTTACCCGGCTGGGTTTCGGGGCCAAGATGGTCGTCACCGGCGACATCACGCAGGTCGACCTCCCGGGCAACGCCACCTCCGGGCTGCGTGTCGTACGCGACATCCTCGACGACGTCGAGGACGTGCACTTCGCGATGCTCGACTCAGCGGACGTCGTACGCCACAAGCTCGTCGGCGACATCGTCGATGCGTACGAGAAATACGACGCGGAACGCGGCGACGACGAGAACAACAACCACGATGACCCGCTCGGCCCGCGCCGCCGGTCGAGGAGCTGACGTGTCGATCGAAGTCGCCAACGAATCCGGCGTCGAGGTGGACGCCCCCCGGCTCGCGTCCATCGCGCGTTTCGTCCTCGCGTCGCAGAAGGTGCACCCGCTCGCCGAGCTGTCCATCCTGCTGATGGACGAGCCGTCCATGGAGTCGCTCCACGTGAAGTGGATGGACGAACCGGGGGCGACCGACGTCATGGCGTTCCCGATGGACGACCTCGACATCTCCCGAGGCCCCGGCGACGACGCGGACGCGGCTCCCACGTTGCTCGGCGACGTCGTGATCTGCCCGCAGTTCGCGGCGGCGCAGGCCACCAAGGCCGGCCACTCCCTCGAGGACGAGCTCGCCGTCCTGTGCACGCACGGCGTTTTGCACCTCCTGGGGTACGACCACGCGGAGCCAGAGGACGAGAAAGTCATGTTCGCCCTGACGGATGAGCTCCTTCGACAATGGCGTGGCCAGCCCTCATGAGTGGCGACTTCTTCGTCTTCGCGGTCGTCATCGTCCTCGTCCTCGGGGCGAGTGTCTTCGCCTGCGCCGACGCGGCGCTCGGTCACATCTCCCACAACCGCAGCGAGGAACTCTTCCGCGACGGCCGACGGGGCGCGGCCGCCCTGCGGAGCGTCGTCTCGGAGCCGTCCCGCTACCTCAACCTGCTCCTGCTGCTGCGGCTGGCCTGCGAGATCGGCGCCAGCGCGCTCGTGATGCTCGAAGCGGTGCACGCGTTTCGGCCCACAGACGGCCAGCTCGGCAACGCGGGGGACGACTGGAGCGCGTTCGGCGTCACCATCGGCGTGATGCTGGTGGTCAGCTACGTCGTCGTCGGCGTCTCCCCGCGCACGATCGGCCTGCAGCACGCCGAAAGTGTCGGCCTCGCCACCGCGGGTCTGGCCCGGGGCCTCGACCGCATCTTCGGCCCGCTGCCCCGCCTGCTCATCGTGCTGGGCAACGCGCTGACCCCGGGCAAGGGCTTCCGTGAAGGCCCGTTCACGACGGAGGCCGACCTGCGCGACCTCGTCGACCTCGCCTCCGAGCACAAGCTCATCGAGTCCGGCGAACGCGAGATGATCCACTCGGTGTTCGAGCTCAGTGACACGATCGTGCGCGAGGTCATGGTGCCGCGCACCGACATGGTGTACGTCGAACGTGACAAGACCGTGCGCCAAGCCCTCTCCCTCGCGTTGCGCAGCGGCTTCTCACGCATCCCGGTGATCGGCGCGAATGCGGACGACGTCATCGGCGTCGTCTACCTGCGCGACATGGCCCGGCGCTACTTCGACAACCGGGACGACACCGACAAGGTCGAGACCGTGCTGCGGTCGCCCACCTTCGTGCCGGACTCCAAGCCGGTCGACGAGTTGCTCCGCGAGATGCAGACGAAGCAGATCCACCTGGCCATCGTCATCGACGAGTACGGCGGCACCGCGGGCCTGATCACCATCGAGGACATTCTCGAGGAGATCGTCGGCGACATCGCGGACGAGTACGACCGGGAGAAGCCGCGCGTGGAGGTCCTCGACGACGGCCAGATGCGAGTCAGCGTTCGCATGTCCGTCGACGATATCGAGGAGATCTTCGACGTCGAGCTGCCCCAGGAAGACGTCGAGACGGTCGGCGGGCTCCTCGCCGCCCACCTCGGTCGCGTGCCGATCCCAGGAGCCACCGTCGAGCTCGAGGGTTTGCGTTTCGTGGCGGAAAGCGCCGCCGGACGGCGCAACAAGATCGGGACGGTCCTCATCAGTAAGCTCGCGCCGTTCGTCGCGACGAGCGACAGCCCAGCCACGGACACCGACGTACAGGAAAGTCTCGATGCCTGAGCCGGCCGGACAGACACCGCTGGGCGCCGAGGATGCGAAGCTGATCGTCCTGGCGCGGGCGGCCCGGGTGCGTGCGTACGCGCCGTACGGCGGCGTGATCGAGGGCGCGGCCGTGCGCGACACCGACGGCCGCACCTACGCGGCCGCGACCGTGCAGCACAAGGACGAGCGCCTCGCCAGCAGTGCGTTGCGGGGCGCCTTGTCGGCGTTCGCTTCCAGCGGCGCCCGCACGCTGGAGGCCGTCGCGCTGGTCCACGACCGCACGATCGGAATCGTGTGCGCCGACGACCTCATGCTCGTCGCGGAGTTCGGCGCCGATGTGCCGATCATCGTGGCGGGGCTGGACGGCACGGTGCTGACGACCGTCGTCCCGGCGACCCTGCTGGGCGCCTCGTGACGGCGCTCCCCGCGGTGCACCTGCGGGCGTTGACGCTCGCGGACGCCGAGGTGCTGGAGCTGTCGATGATCGCGGACGTCGGCGGTTTCAACTGGACCGGCCACCGCGACGCGGGGTGGCTCGTCGCCCGCATCCGCGACCGCGAGACGCTGCAGGACGACGGCGGCATCCTGGCCGTCACCGATGACGCCGGTCAGTTGCTCGGCGACGTCGGCTGGCGGCGACGGGACTGTGGCCCGCCGCCTTATTCGTGGTGCTGGAACCTCGGCATCCAGCTCATCCCCGAACACCGCGGCCGCGGTTACGGGTCAGCGGCGCAACGGGCGGCCGCCGACTATTTGTTCGCCACCACGACGTGCGCGCGCATCGAAGCAGACACAGAGGTGACGAACGTGGCAGAGCAACGGGCATTGGAAAAAGCGGGATTCGTACGCGAAGGGCAGACGCGCTCGACGCATTTCCGGGCGGGTGCCTGGCACGATTCGGTGCTCTACGCCGTCATCCGGGGCGACCGATGACCGCAGTCCCGCACCGGTCGGGCTTCGCGTGCTTCGTGGGCCGGCCCAACACCGGCAAGTCCACGTTGACGAACGCGCTCGTCGGCACGAAGGTCGCGATCGCCACCGACCGGCCGCAGACGACGCGGCACGCGATCCGCGGCATCGTGCACCGCCCCGACGCGCAGCTCGTCCTCGTCGACACCCCCGGGTTGCACAAGCCGCGCACCCT
>JAVEEB010000398.1 GCA_030840665.1 Frankiaceae bacterium
GCGTCCTGCTGAGCCTTGTCGTCGGGGCTCTGCCGGCGGAACAGCCAATCGGTGGCCATCAGGCGCCGACCTCCCCCGCTGCCACGCTTTCGCCCAGATCGGTGAGCCGGTACGTCGCCCGCTGCCCCGAGCCGGGGACCGACTCGATGCGCACACGAACGAGATCCCTGGCGTTGAGGGTGCGCAATGCGTTGAAGACCCGGCCGTGGTTGGTGGCGCCGAATCGAGCTGACGTCTGGAGCGCTGCGAACACGTCGTACCCCGACACCCACGACCGGTCGGCCGAAGTCACTGCGTTGATCGTCGCCAGTACACGTCGTTGGCGAGTGCTGAGGCGTGCGGAGGGCATGTCCGAATCGTAGTGGAAGCGGGCGGATCCGAGAACGTCATGACAACCGTCTCATCCGCAAATCGTCCCGCGCGCACTGGCGAGGCGGTACGGTACCGACGTGCGACGACGTGCTGGCATCGGCTTGGTCCGAAACGAGAGCAAGATTCTTGCTGCCGCACTGCGCCTCGCCGTGACGGGCACCGTGCACCTGTACGGCTACGAACTCTTCGCTCAGCTCTCCGAGTGGGAGGGCGACGCGCCCATGAATCACGGCACGCTCTATCGCTGCCTTCGCCGGCTCGAACAACGCGGTCTGTTCCTGACGAGTACGACGGACGACCCCTCCCACGGCCCGGCGCGCGTGTTCTACGAGCTCACGCAGACGGGTGTCGAAGCAGCTCGCGAGGCCACGGTCGAGCTGGCCTCCGAGGCGATCCCGCCGGCGTGGGTCGACGTCGACATCGCCCACACCCGGCTTCGGCCAACTACGTAGCTCCGCGGGGAATCCGCTCCGAGTCGGGCACGTTGCCGTTTATGGATCACCCGCGACTTCTCGGAGGACTCTCCCTCATGCAATACACGCACCTCGGCCGCAGCGGCCTTTCCGTCAGCCGCCTGTGCCTCGGCACGATGAACTTCGGTCCCAAGACCACGGAGGAAGACTCCTTCGCGATCATGGACCAGGCGCTTGCGCACGGCATCAACTTCTTCGACACGGCCAACGTGTACGGCTGGAAGAAGGGCGAAGGAATCACCGAGAAGATCATCGGCCGGTGGTTCGCGCAGGGTGGGGACCGCCGCGAGAAGGTCGTCCTGGCCACGAAGCTGTACGGCGACATGGGCGACTGGCCCAACACCGGCCGCCTGTCTGCTCTCAACATCCGCCGTTCGGTCGAGGAGTCCCTGCGGCGCATGCAGACCGACTACATCGACCTGTACCAGATGCACCACGTCGACCGCGACACCCCGTGGGACGAGATCTGGGAAGCGTTCGATGTCCTTCGTACACAAGGAAAAGTCCTGTACTTCGGTTCGTCGAACCACGCCGGCTGGCACATCGCGCAGGCCAATGAGACGGCGCGGCGCCGCGGTTCTCTCGGTCTCATTGCCGAACAATCCTTGTACAACCTGGCTGTTCGTGACCTCGAGCGCGAAGTGATCCCGGCGGCACAGGCGTACGGGGTCGGCATCATCCCGTGGTCGCCGCTGCAAAGTGGCATCCTCGCGGGCGCCCTCGCAGCGGACGCGGGCGGTGACCGGCGGCTCTCGCGCGCCGACGAGGTCGAGCGACGTCGTCCGCAACTCGAGAAGTGGGAAGCGTTCTGCGCGGAGCTCGGCGAGCAGCCGGCAGACGTCGCGCTCGCGTGGCTGCTGAGCCGGCCCGCCGTTACGGCACCGATCGTCGGGCCGCGCACGATGGAGCAGCTCGACGGCTCGTTGCGCGCGTTCGACGTGTCGCTGGACGCGGATGCGCTGGCCCGCATCGACGAGATCTGGCCGGGCTACAAGACGGCGCCGGAAGACTACGCCTGGTAACTCGCTCGAACCGCACCGCACACTTGCCCGTCATAGCGCGCAAATGTGCGGTGCGGCCTGAGCCTTTGGTCTGCGCTCGTCAGTCCAGGGCCGGCACGCCCGACACGGACGGCCGGTTGCTCGCGCGCACCACGACGACGATGCCGACGACCATGAAGGCGGCCGCCGGGATCGCAGCCAGCGGCGGCCACTCGCCGAAGAAGATGCCGGCGAGCACGGCCGCGCCGGCCACTTCGAACAGGATGGCCAGCGACACGAACGTGGGGCTCGTCGTCTTGAGCACGTGGTTGAAGACCGAGTGACCCAGTAGTTGCGCCCCGACCGTGAGCGCGACGATGGCGGTCCACGTTGGCGCGCGATAACCCGCCAGTGGCTGGCCGCCCACGACGCAGATGACCAGTAGGAGCACGGCAGCCGTCGAGTAGCAGACAGCGGTGTACGTCGTGGTGCTCACCCGTTGCCGGACGCTGCCGCCGATCGTGACGTACGCGCCCGACAACACTCCGCCGACGATCGCGAGCGCGTCACCCCAGACGGCACGGCCCGAGATCCCGAAGTCCACGCCGCTGAGCGCGGCAGCGCCCAGCACCGCCATCGCGATGCCGGCCCAGCCCGCCCGCACGATGCGTTCGCCGCGCGTCCGCGCGATCAACGCCGCCCAGACCGGCTGCGTCGCGACGAGGGCCGTCGCGGAGGCGACCGTGGTGAAGCTGATGCTCGGCACCCACGTCGCGAAATGCGCGGCGAGCACCGCGCCGGAGCCGACGCACAGGAACC
>JAVEEB010000436.1 GCA_030840665.1 Frankiaceae bacterium
ACCGGTGACCACTTCCGCTGCACTGATCCGGCCTGCCCGCCGCCAGGACCTCGGCTCGCCCGCGGCCAGGACCTCGGCTCGCCCGCGGCCAGGACCTCGGCTCGCCCGCGGCCAGGACCTCGGCTCGCCCGCCGCCAGGACCTCGGCGCCGCCGCCGGAACCGGTCAGTCGTCGTCGGGGTCGTCGTCGTCCCGGCGGGCCAGCCAGGTCGCCAGCCGTTCGGTGCCCGCCTCGAACTCCGGGTTGAGGTCGACGAACGTCCGCAGCTGATCGGCGAGCCACCCGAGGGTCACTGACTCGTCCCCGCGACGAGCCTCGAGCTCTTCGATGCCTTTGTCGGTGAAGTACATGTCAGCCCAGCGCCGCGTCGAGCAGCGCGTTCTGCTCGGCTTGGTGGACGTTGGACGAGCCGGTCGCCGGCGACGCGGAGGCCGGCCGCGAGATGCGTCGCAGCATCCGGCCGCCCGGCAAGTGTTCCGGCAGGTTGAGCGCGACGAACGGCCACGGGCCCATGTTCGCCGGCTCCTCCTGGACCCACGCGATGTCGGCGTTCGGGTTGAACTGCTCGATCGCCGCGCGCACCTCCGCGCCGGGCAACGGGTAGAGCTGCTCCATCCGCACGATGGCGACGTCGTTGACGCCCCGGTTGCGGCGGGCGGCGGCGAGCTCCCAGTAGAGCTTGCCGCTGCAGAGCAGCACGCGGCGGCAGGCCGAGGGGACCGGCGCCTCGGGATCCATGATGATCGGGCGCCAGTCGCCGCTGGTGAAGGAGGAGACGGGCGAGGCCGCTGCCTTGAGGCGCAACGGTGACTTGGGGGTGAAGACCACGAGCGGGCGGTGCAGACCCGCGAGGGCCTGGCGGCGCAGCAGGTGGAAGTAGTTGGCAGGCTCCGTCGGCAGGGCGACCGTCATGTTGTTCTCGGCGCACAGCGTGAGGTAGCGCTCGATGCGCGCAGACGAGTGGTCCGGTCCCTGGCCTTCGTACCCGTGCGGCAGCAGGAGCGTGACTCCGGAACGCTGGCCCCACTTCGCTTCGCCGGAGGAGATGAATTCGTCGACGATCGTCTGCGCCCCGTTGGCGAAGTCGCCGAACTGGGCTTCCCAGATGACGAGGGCTTCGGGGCGCGCGACCGAGTAGCCGTACTCGAAACCCATGGCGGCGAACTCGCTGAGGAGCGAGTCGTACACGTAGAACGGAGCCTCGGTGTGTTCGCCGTTCGGGCCAAGGTGCTTCAGTGGCGTGAACTCGGCGCCGGAGTTGCGATCGACGAGCACTGCGTGGCGGTGCCCGAACGTGCCGCGGCGGCTGTCCTGGCCGGCGAGGCGCACCGGGATTCCCTGCAGGAGCAGGGATCCGAAGGCGGTTGCTTCGGCCATTGCCCAGTCGACCGCGTCGTCGTCCAGCATCGTGAGTCGCTTGGCCAGCTGCGGGAGCAACCGCTGGTGAACGGTGAACCCCTCCGGCACGGCCGTCTGCGCCCGCGCGACCGCCCGCATGACGTCGAGGCTGGTGGCGGTGGGCAGCGCGGGTGTGGCAGCGGCGGCCGTCTCGCCGCCATTGCCGGTGGCATGGCCGTTGCCGCGCGTCTCGCTGAACACCTTCTCGAGCTGGTCCTGGTAGTGCCGCAAGGCTTCTTCGGCCTCTTCGATCGTGATGTCCCCGCGACCGATAAGGGCTTCGGTGTACAGCTTGCGCACACTGCGCTTGCCCTCGATCAGGTCGTACATGAGCGGCTGGGTGAAGCTGGGCTCGTCGACCTCCGAGTGGCCGCGGCGGCGGTAACACACGAGGTCGATGACGACGTCCTTGTTGAACGCCTGCCGGTATTCGAAGGCGAGCTCCGCGACGCGCACGACCGCCTCGGGATCGTCGCCGTTCACGTGGAAGATCGGGGCCTGCACCATGCGCGCGACGTCGGTGGCGTACACACTCGAGCGGCTCGACGTGGGCGACGTGGTGAAGCCGACCTGGTTGTTGACGACGACGTGCATGGTGCCGCCGGTGCGGTAACCGCGGAGCTGCGAGAGCTCGAGGGTCTCGGCGACAACGCCCTGCCCCGCGAAGGCCGCGTCACCGTGCAAAAGCACAGCCAGCACAGGGAATTCCTCGAACTTGTTGAGCACGTCCTGCTTCGCCCGCACGATGCCCTCGAGCACCGGGTTGACGGCTTCGAGGTGCGAGGGGTTGGACGCCAGGGACACGGCGATCTTTGCATCGTCGTACGACGTGAAAGTGCCACGCGCGCCCAGGTGGTACTTCACGTCGCCCGATCCGTGTGCGGTCTTCGGGTCGATGTTGCCCTCGAACTCCGCGAAGATCTGGCCGTAGCTCTTGCCGACGATGTTCGTGAGCACGTTGAGGCGCCCGCGGTGCGGCATGCCGATGCAGACCTCGTCGAGGCCCGCGCGGGCGGCATCCGTGGCGATCGAGTCGAGCAGCGGGATCATCGACTCGCCGCCCTCGAGGGAGAAGCGCTTCTGCCCGACGTACTTGGTCTGCAAGAACGTCTCGAAAGCCTCGGCCTCGTTGAGCTTTGACAGGATCCGCAGCTGCTCGTCGCGCGAGATCTTCTCGTGCGGCACCTCGACGCGGGCCTGGAGCCAGGCGCGTTGCACCGGGTCCTGCAGGTGCATGTATTCGATGCCGGTGGTGCGGCAGTACGTGTCGCGCAGGACGCCGAGGATCTCGCGCAGGGGAGCGCGCTGCTTTCCCGCGAAGCCGCCCGTCACGAACTCCCGGTCGAGGTCCCACAACGTCAGGCCGTGGTTGACGATGTCGAGGTCGGGGTGGCGGCGAAGCTGGAACTCGAGCGGGTTGGTGTCGGCGATGCGGTGACCGCGCACGCGGTAGGCGTGGATCAGCTCGATCACGCGGGCCTGCTTGCCGATCTCGTCGTCGTCGCTGGTGGCCACGTCGGAGACCCAGCGAATCGGCTCGTACGGGATGCGCAGGCTGGCGAAGACCTCGTCGTAGAAGTTGCCCTCGCCGAGCAGCAGCTGGTGCATGCGGCGCAGGAACTCACCCGACTGGGCGCCCTGGATGATGCGGTGATCGTATGTCGAGGTGAGCGTCATCACCTTCGAAACGGCCAACCGGGCAAGGGTTTCCAGCGACGCGCCCTGGTATTCGGCCGGGTAGTCCATCGCCCCGACGCCGACGATGCAGCCCTGGCCTTGCATGAGCCGCGGCACGGAGCTGACGGTGCCGAGCGTGCCGGGGTTGGTCAGCGAGACGGTCGTGCCGGCGTAGTCGTCGATCGTGAGGCCGCCCGTGCGAGCCCGCTTGACGATGTCTTCGTACGCGCGGAAGTACGCCGCGAAGTCCATGGTGTCCGCGGCCTTGATCGACGGGACGACGAGCGAGCGGCTGCCGTCCTTGTTGCTGATGTCGATGGCGAGGCCGAGGTTGACGTGCTGGGGAATGAGGAGCGCGGGCTTGCCGTCGACCTCGGTGAAACCGTTGTTCATCGAAGGGACGTCGGCGATGGCCTTCACCAAGGCGTAGCCGATGAGGTGCGTGAAGCTGACCTTGCCGCCACGGCCACGGCGCAGGTGGTTGTTGATCACCGTGCGGTTGTCGATCAGCAGCTTCGCCGGGATCTGCCGAACGCTCGTCGCGGTCGGGACGCCGAGCGAGGCCTCCATATTCGTGACGATGCGCGCCGCAACCCCACGCAAAGGCTTCGTCTCCGGAGCTGGTGCCGCAGGAGCGGTCGCCTCCGGGGCGGCGGGTGCAGGAGCGGCATCAACCGGAGCGGTTGCGGGGGCGGTTGGGGCAGTCGGGCTGGCGGTTGGAGTCGCGGCGCTCGCCGTTTCGGGCACCGGCTGGGGCGCCGCAGGAGCGACGATGGCGGGAGCGTCGACGGCTTCCACGGGCGGGGGCGGCGCCGCCGGCGAGTCCACGGGTCCATCGGGGGACTGCTGCACCGCTTGTGCCGCGGGAGAGGGGGCGCCCTGCCCGTTCGGGCCGCCGTCACCTTCGGCCGCGGGCGGGGTGTAGCCGTCGAAGTAGTCCCACCACGACCGGTCCACGGAGTCCGGGTCGGCGAGGAATTGCTGGTAGATCTCGTACACGAGCCATTCGTTCGGCCCGAACCCCGCGCGGGGGTCTGACTCGGTGGTCACGGTGGGACGGCCGCCTTCTCCAGCTTCGAGTCCGGATATCGACTTGTGAGGCTACTCGCCAACGCTATCAGCGCCTGCAGCGCCTGGCCGGTGTGTCGGCCAGGTGTAGACCACTATCCGTCGAGGACCTTCGAAAAGCCTGAGAACGGGCCAGGCCCGAGAATGGGGCTCAGGGCTGGGCGGCGATGTGGAACAGGTTGGTTGCCGGCACGGTGGCGTCCGTCTTCGTGGTGCCCAGCTTGTAGAGGTAGGACTCCAGGCCCTCGGCGTTGACCACGTAGTAGATGTCCTGACCGACGACCGCGATGTCACTGATCGCCGCCTCCTTGAATTTGGTCGTGACGTCCTTACGCATCAGCAGCGTCCCGTTGCTGTCCCAGCGGAGCACGGTGAGCACGGTCGTGCCGTCGCTCTGCGCGCAGGTCACGCCGGCCACGAGGTCGGTGCCGGCGTACGCCAGCGCCGTCGCGGTGCACCCCTCCGGCAGGACGATCCTCTTCGCAATGGAGATATCCGGGGGGAGGCCCATGTTCACCGTGACGTAGACAGAGCCAGGATTGTCGACACCGTCCCGGACATAGGCGACACCGCCACCGGTCGGCGACACCGCGATGACGTGCGCGGCCAGGGGCGTTGCGTAGTCGCGGCGGTACGGCACCTTGCCTTCGGCGTTTACGTCTCCGGGCGTGTATGTCTGGACTTTGCTCGGCGTCGTGCATGCGCCGTCCGTCGTGACGACCAACCCGTAGGGCGAGATCGCCGCGGACTGGATCGGGTGGTCGCTCAGCACCGAAGGCGCCGCCACCGGATTGCCAGTGACCAGGTTGATCCCCGACCAGCCCGTCGCGCACCCGCGCGAGTCGGCTGCGGCCACGAAGTAGGCCTCGTCGCCGTACCGGAGGACGTCGAATGACGAGTTAGTGATTCCGGTCGTGTACGTG
>JAVEEB010000049.1 GCA_030840665.1 Frankiaceae bacterium
CCCTTGTACGTACGCAGGAAGTCACGCAGCCACACGATGGAGTCGGCGTCGAGGTGGTTGGTGGGCTCGTCGAGGAGCAGCGTGTCGGCGCCGGAGAACAGGATCCGCGCGAGCTCGACGCGGCGGCGCTGGCCGCCGGACAGGGTGCTCAGTTGCTGTTCGAGGATCCGGTCGGGGAGGCCGACGTTGGCGGCGATGGTGGCCGCTTCCGCCTCGGCGGCGTATCCGCCCTTGCTCATCATCTCGCCCTCGAGGCGGCCGTAGCGTTCCATCGCCTTGTCCCGAACGGCGTCGTCCTCGCTCGCCATCCGGCTCTCCATCTCGCGCATGTCGCGGATGACCTGGTCGAGCCCGCGGGCCGACAGGATGCGGTCGCGCGCGAGCACGTCGAGGTCGCCGGTGCGCGGGTCCTGCGGCAGGTAGCCGATCTCGCCGCCACGCGTGACCGTGCCGGCCGCCGGCAGGCCCTCGCCCGCGAGCACCTTGGTCAACGTCGTCTTGCCGGCGCCGTTGCGGCCCACCAGGCCGATGCGGTCGCCGGCGCCCACGCGGAACGTGGCGGATTCGATGAGGACGCGAGCGCCGACACGCAACTCGAGCGAAGAAACGGCGATCACTGCGGGGCTGCTCCACGGATATGCGGCGTACGGGAGCCTCAGGCTACCGGTTCGGGCGCCCCGGCCGCCTATCGCGCAGTGGCTGGGCGGCCTACTCGGTGGCCGGCGCCGCCGGGGCGGCAGCCTTGCCGATCCACACCGTCTTCGCGTTGCAGAACTCGCGCAGGCCCAGGTCGGACAATTCGCGGCCGTACCCGGACGCCTTCACGCCACCGAACGGCAGCTCCGGGTAGGAGGTCGTCATCCCGTTGATGAACACCTGTCCCGCGTCCAGTTCGTCGATGAGGCGCTGCTGCTCGTCGGCGTCCTCGGTCCACGCGTTGGACCCCAGCCCGTACGGCGAATCGTTCGCCAGCGAGATGGCCGCCTCTATATCCGGTACGACGTACAAGGACGCGACGGGCCCGAACACCTCCTCGCGATGCATCCGCATCTCCGGGGTGATGCCACTGACGACGGTCGGCGGGAAGAACCACCCCGGCCCCTCGGGACGGTCGCCGCCGCAGAGGATGTTGGCGCCGTGCTTGCGGGCATCGAGCAGGAACTCCTCCACGTCCGCCCTGGTCTGCTCGGTGGCAAGCGGGCCGATGTCGGTGCCCGCAGCCGTGGGATCGCCGACCCGCAGCGCCTGCATCTTCGCGACGAACAGCTCGCTGAACTCGTGTGCCACGTCGCGGTGCACGATGAAGCGCTTGGCCGCGATGCAGCTCTGGCCGTTGTTCTGCGTGCGGGCGGTGACCGCCACGGAGGCGGCGCGTTCGAGGTCCGCCGACGGCAGGACGACGAACG
Source organism: Frankiaceae bacterium (assembly GCA_030840665.1). Lineage (GTDB taxonomy): Bacteria > Actinomycetota > Actinomycetes > JAVEEB01 > JAVEEB01 > JAVEEB01. The sequence continues at coordinate 1,407 of JAVEEB010000049.1, forward strand.
GGTCACTGCCGCCGAGTTCGAGCACGACCTTCTTGAGCTCACCGCCCGCGATCGCAGCCACTGCCCGGCCGGCGGCCTCGCTGCCCGTCAACGTCGCGGCCACGACCCGAGGGTCCTTCAAGACGGCCTCGACCCCGCCGGCGGCGATGAGCAACGTCTGGAACACGCCGTCGGGGAAACCGGCGCGGCGGAGCACGTCCTCGATGATGAGCGCGCTCTGCGGCACGTTCGAGGCGTGCTTGAGCAGGCCGACGTTGCCTGCCATCAGCGCCGGTGCGGCGAAGCGGAAACACTGCCACAGCGGGAAGTTCCACGGCATGATCGCGAGGACCGGCCCGAGGGGCTGCCAGCGCGTGTACGCCGCGTCGGCCTTCACGGAGGTGGGGTCCGCCAGGGGGATGTCGGCGAGGATCCGGGCGGCGTTGTCGGCGTAGTAGCGGCAGCCGCTGGCGCACTTCGCCACCTCTGCCTTCGCTGACGCCAGCGTCTTGCCCATCTCGCTCGTCATCACGGCGGCGATCGCGTCGGCCTCCGCGTCGAGGATGTCGGCGGCCGCCCGCAGCCACGTCTCGCGCTGGGCGATCGTGGTGTGCCGGTAGCTGCTGAAGGCCGCCGCCGCCTTGGCGAGCTTGGCCTGCACCTCGTCATCGCTGAGCGCCTCGAACGTACGCAGCGTTTCCCCCGTGGCCGGGTTGATGGTCGCGATCGGCATGAGAAGGGCGTCCTTTCCGTCGTACGACATCCTTGCGCTCGTGGCGCCCGTCGGCCACTGCGACACCGCCCGCGAGTCTTTCGGGTCGGTCTAGGCGCGGTTGATCCGTTGCACACGGGCCTGGGGCACGACGGCGCGCAGCACCGCGTCCATCTCGGCCGCGGTCAGCAGGCCGCGCCGTACGACGATGCTCGCCGCGCTCTCCCCCGAGGTCGTCGCTTCCTGAGCGACGTCGGCCGCGGCTGCGTACCCGATGTACGGCACCAGGGCCGTCACGATGCCGAGCGAGTGACCGGCGAGGTCTTTCGCATGCGCCCGGTCGACCGTGATGCCGTCGACGCAGCGCTCGGCCAGCAGCCGGCAGCCCGCGTCGAGGTGGCGCACCATCAACAGCAACGAGTGCAGCATCACCGGCTCGAACGCGTTGAGTTGCAACTGCGCCGCCTGCGCGGCCAGCGTCACCGTGACGTCGAGGCCGATCACCTCGAAGGCGATCTGGTTGACCGCTTCCGGGATCACCGGATTGACTTTGCCCGGCATCATGGACGAGCCCGCCTGCACCGCCGGGAGCGTGATGTCGGCCATACCGGCGTAGGGGCCGGACCCGAGCAGGCGCAGATCGTTGCAGACCTTGCTCAGCGTGATGGCGACTCGCTTCAGCACCCCCGACAGGTGCACGAGGGCGCTCGTGTCCGAGGTCGCCTCCACGAGGTCGACGGCCGTCCGCAGCGGCAGCCCGGTGATCGCGATGAGGCGTTCCCGGACGAGGGCCGGATAGCGCGAGTCGACGTTGAGGCTGGTGCCGATCGCCGTCCCGCCCAGGTTGACCTCGCACAGCAACCGGCGGGCCTCGACGAGCCGCGGCTGCTCCGCGCTGATCGCCGTCGCGAAGGCCCCGAACTCCTGCCCGCACGTCATGAGCACGGCATCCTGCAGTTGCGTCCGGCCGACCTTCACCACGTCGCTGAACTGCGAGGACTTGGCGCGGAACGAGTCCGTCAGCTGCGTGAGCGCGGGTCGCAGCTTGTCGACGGCCGTGATGAGCGCGATGCGGACCGCCGTGGGGTACGCGTCGTTCGTGCTCTGGCTGCGGTTGACGTCGTCGAGCGGCGAGCAGAACGCGTACTCGCCGCGGCTGTGACCGAGGATCTCCAACGCGCGGTTGGCCACGACCTCGTTGGCGTTCATGTTGCTCGAGGTGCCGGCGCCGCCCTGCAACACGTCGACCACGAACTCGTCGTGCAACGCACCGGAGCGGATCTCGCGGCAGGCGGTCGCGATGGCGTCCGCCCGGTCCTCCGGCAGCTCGCCGAGCAGGTAGTTGGCCGAGGCGGCCGCCTCCTTCACCGAGGCAAGTGCGCGGACGAACTCGGGATGCGCGCTGATGGGGATGCCGCTGATGGGGAAGTTGGCGAGGGCGCGCTGCGTGTGAATCCCGTAGTAGGCACACGCGGGGACGTCCAGCTGCCCCAGGGAGTCCTGCTCGCGCCGTACCTCGACGTCCGTCACACCATCAGTATCGGCGTTCGGGCGCGCGGAATGAGGTACGCGGCGGCGCGGCCGGGAGAAGATGTGCGCATGACGGGTGGCGGCGACGCGGAGAAGGCCAGGCTCGCGGCGGCCGACGCGGGTGAAACGCCCTGGCGCGCCTGGGGCCCGTACCTCGCCGAGCGTGCGTGGGGCACGGTGCGCGAGGACTACAGCGCCGACGGCGACGCCTGGGCATACCTGCCGTACGAGCACTCGCGGTCCCGCGCGTACCGGTGGAGCGAGGACGGCATGGCCGGCGTCTGCGACCTCGAGCAGACCTGGTGCCTCGGGCTGGCCCTCTGGAACGGCCAGGACGACGCGCTCAAGGAGCGCATGTTCGGGTTGTCGGGACCGGAGGGCAACCACGGCGAGGACGCCAAGGACTACTGGTGGTACGTCGACTCCACGCCGACGCACTCGTGGATGACGTGGCGCTACCACTATCCGCAGCGCCGGTTTCCCTACGAGGAACTCGTCGCGGAGAACGCCCGTCGGGGCCACGGCGACCCCGAGTACGACCTGCTGGACACCGGGATTTTCGACGACAACCGCTTCTGGGCGGTGACGGTCGACTACGCGAAAGCCGGCCCGCACGACATCCTGATGTCCATCACCGTCGCCAACCGCGGCCCGGACGAGGCGACGGTGCACGTGCTGCCGACGCTCTGGTTCCGCAACACCTGGGCCTGGGAGTTGCCGGGACATCCGGTCCCCGTCATCACCGCGCGCGACGGCGCCCTCTACGCGCAGCACGACGTGGCGGGGCCGCTGACCCTGGCCGGAGACGGGTCCCCGCAGGCACTCGTCTGCGACAACGAAACCAACGCGCCGCTGCTCTTCGGCTCGGCCGACCGCTCCGCATGCCCCAAGGACGGCATCAACGACCACGTCGTGCATGGTGCCGACACCGTCAACCCCGGCGGGACGGGCACGAAAGCGAGCCTGCACTACACGTTGACGGTGCCGGCCGGGCAGGAGCGCGTGATCCGGGTGCGGCTCGCGGCCGGCACGACCAAGCCGGACACCAGCACGTCGTACGACGAAATTATGCACGCGCGCAAGGCGGAGGCCGACGCCTTCTACGCGGCGCTGACCCCAGCGGGCGCGACGGCCGACGAGGCGTTGGTGCTGCGGCAGTCGATCGCCGGACTGATGTGGGGCAAGCAGTACTTCCACTTCAACGTGGAGCGCTGGCTGCACGGCGACCCGGCCGGCCCGGTGCCACCGGCGACCCGGTTGGCAGGCCGGAACGCGGGCTGGGAGCACTTCAACGCGCGCGACGTCATCTCGATGCCGGACCCGTGGGAGTACCCGTGGTTCGCCGCGTGGGACCTCGCGTTCCATTGCGTGGCCATCGCGCACGTGGACCCCGAGTTCGCGAAGCGCCAGCTCATCCTCATGCTCCGCGAGTGGTACATGCACCCCAGCGGCAAACTCGCGGCGTACGAGTGGAAGTTCGACGACGTCAACCCACCGGTGCATGCCTGGGCGGCGCTGCGGGTCTTCCTCATCGACGGGGGCACCGACTTCGAGTTCCTGTCGCGCGTCTTCACCAAGCTGCTCATCAACTTCACCTGGTGGGTCAACCGCAAGGACAGCGAGGGCAACAACGTCTTCGAGGGCGGCTTCCTCGGTCTGGACAACATCGGCCCGATCGACCGCTCGGCCGTCCTGCCGGGCGGCGCGCACCTCGAGCAGGCGGACGGCACGGCCTGGATGGCCATGTACAGCTTGAATCTTCTCGAGATCGCTTTGCGACTCGCGCAACACGACCGCTCGTACGAAGACCTCGCGACCAAGTTCTTCGAGCACTTCGCGTACATCGCGGCGGCGATGGACGAACAAGGCCTGTGGGACCCGAACGACGAGTTCTTCTACGACGTGCTGCAC
>JAVEEB010000079.1 GCA_030840665.1 Frankiaceae bacterium
GCCCGAGTCGCGGACCTGCTCTTCCACTTCGCGTGGGACGAGGTGTTCGACTGGTACATCGAGCTGACCAAGTCACCGCTGGCGGCGGGCGGCGACGAGGCGGCAGCGACCCGCGCCGTGCTGGGCCACGTATTCGATGTGCTCCTGCGCCTGCTGCACCCCATCACCCCGTTCGTGACCGAGGAGCTGTGGACCACGCTGACAGGCGGCGAGTCCGTCGTCGTCGCCGACTGGCCCGTGGCCGATCCGTCGTACGCCGACCCGGCGGCCGAGAAGCAGATCGATGTCCTGCAGGCCGTCATCACCGAAGTGCGCCGCTTCCGGGCCGAGCAGCAGATCAAGCCCCGTACGAAGATGGCGGCGGCTTTGTCGTCGGACGACGCCGCGCTCACCGCGTCCCTGGGTGAGCTCCTCCCGCAACTGGAGGCGCTCGCCGGCCTTTCCCCCCGGGCGGTTGGCGCGGCCGGCGACGGGTGGCAGCCGCTCGCGGCGGCCGGTGTCCGCGTCGCGGTCGACACGTCGGGCGCGATCGACGTCGGGGCGGAACGCGCGCGGCTCGGTAAGACGATCGCGGCCACGGACAAGGAGCTGGCGCAGGTGACGACCAAGCTCGACAACGCCGACTTCGTCGCCAAGGCACCTGACGCTGTCGTGGAGATGATGCGTCGTCGACAGGCCGAAGCGACGGCGGATCTCGCGCGACTCCGAGGGCAGCTCACGGCATTGCCGGACGCATGAGCACGCCCCAGCCACCGCAGGGGCGTCGGCCGCACGACCAACAGCCCGAGGGGTTCGGCGAGCACAACGAGGAGATCTACGGCCCGGAGCCGCACATCGCCCCGTCCACGACAGAAGATGAACGTCTGCTGGGCTATCCGACGGATCGCGCCTCGGGCCGCTTCGAAACCGAGCCCGAGACGAAGGACCTGCTCTACCCGTACGAGGACGAGGGCGGGGTCACCACGACCCCCGAGCCGGCCGAGGCTGCGACTGTCGTCGAGACGGACGAGGACGTCGTCGCGACGCGAAGGCCGGACGACGTTCCCGAGATGGACATCGCGGATGACGTCGACCGTGAAGGCGAGATCGACTACTCGCCGGTGCCGGAGGAAACGCCCGCCGCTGCGCTGTTGCGCGTCGAGGCAGCGCTCAATGCCCGTTGGCCGCAGCGCATCGAACCGGACCTGACCCGCATCGTCGATCTCATGGACGTACTCGGCTCGCCGCAACGCGCGTACCCGTCCATCCACATCACCGGCACGAACGGCAAGACGTCGACGACGAGGATGATCGACGCCCTCCTGCGGGCCTGCAATCTGCGCACCGGCCGGACGACCTCCCCGCACCTGGAGTCCGTCGTGGAGCGCGTGGCTCTCGACGGTGAGTCGCTCTCGCCCGAGGCGTTCGCCCGCGCGTACGACGACATCGCGCCGTACCTCCCGATCGTCGACGCCCGTCACGATGAGCGGCTGACGTACCACGAAATCCTTACTGGCATGGCGTTCGCGGCCTTCGCCGATGCCCCCATCGACGTCGGCGTCATCGAGGTCGGCATGGGCGGCTCTTGGGACGCGACCAACGTCCTCGAGGCGCCGGTGACCGTCATCACGCCCATCTCCCTCGACCACACGGAGTGGCTCGGCTCGACGCTGGCCGCCATCGCCACGGAGAAGGCCGGGATCGTGCACGCCGGCTCGACGTTGATCGCCATGCGTCAGGAGCCGGAGGCAGCGGAGGTCCTTGTCCGCAGGGTCGCCGAGGTCGGGGCGCGCATCGCCCGCGAGGGCGTCGAGTTCGGCGTGATCTCCCGCGATGTCGCGCTCGGCGGTCAGGTGGTGTCCCTGCAGGGACTCACGGGTGTGTACGACGAGATCTTCCTGCCCTTGTACGGCGCGCATCAGGCGGCGAACGCTGCCGCAGCGTTGGCTGCGGTTGAGGCGTTCTTCGGGGGAGAGCGGGCCCTCGACATCGACATGGTGCGCGCCGGCTTCCGCGAGGTCGACTCGCCGGGGCGGCTCGAAGTGGTTCGCCGCGACCCGACGGTGCTGCTGGACGCCGCGCACAATCCGGCGGGCGCTGGCGCCTTGGCACTTGCCGTGCAGGAGTCCTTCACGTTCGAACGCCTCATCGGGGTGGTCGCCGTCCTTGCGGACAAGGATGTTCGCGGGGTTCTGACCGCCCTTGAGCCGGTCCTGGACTCCGTCGTCGTCACGGCGAGTTCGTCGTCGCGCGCGCTCTCGGTGGACGTGTTGTCCGCGCTGGCTCGCAACGTCTTCGGTGCGGATCGCGTCACCGTCGTGCCGCGGTTGGGCGACGCGCTGGACCGGGCGATCGGCGAAGCCCGCGGCGGCGACGGCAAGGGCGTGCTGGTGACGGGCTCCGTCGTGACTGTGGGCGAGGCGCGGCACCTGCTCGCGCCCGCAGGATGAGCCGGCGACTAATCGGCTCGACCTTGTCGTACCGATGTCCGCATACTGCTTCACATGGCTGATAACCGTGATGAACGCGCCGCAACCCGTTGGGTCGAGCTGAGCCACGTGATCAGCGCGGGCATGACAACGTACCCAGGTCTGCCAGTGCCGGAAGTCACTCCGTACCTGACCCGCGATTCCTCGCGCGACGTGTACGAAGAGGGCACGAGCTTCGTGATCGACCGCATCACCATGGTGGGCAACACGGGCACCTATCTCGACAGCCCGTTTCACCGCCACGCGGACGGCGCCGACCTCGCTGGTCTTCCGCTGTCGTCCCTGGCCGACCTGCCGACGGTCGTCGTGCGGACGGCCGGGCTTGGCACGCGCGCGGTCACGGCGGAGATGTTGGCTGACCTCGAGGTGAGCGGGTGTGCGGTCCTGCTGCACACGGGCGGTGACGTGCACTGGGGCACGCCGCGGTACGCGGATGACGCGCCGTTCCTGTCCGCCGGCGGCGCCCAGTGGCTGGCTGACAACGGCGCCACCCTCGTTGGCATCGACTCCGTGAACATCGACGACGCACGCCCGCACGGCCCGAGGCCCGCGCACACGATCCTGCTCGGCGCCGGCATTCCGATCGTCGAGCACCTCACAAACCTCGCCGCGCTGCCGCTGACGGGTGCGCGTTTTACGGCAGCGCCGCCGCTGGTCGCCGGCTTCGGGACGTTCCCGGTCCGCGCTTACGCCGCCGTGCCGTCATCGTCGTAGGTTGCCGTCATCGTCGTAGGGACCGAGATCCCATGCCCGTGAGATATCCGCTGTAAGCGAAAAAAGTGGTTGTGGGTAACGGTTTTTCCGGCCCTATTTTGTCGGTGCCCTGGTTTACGTTCGTCGTATGGAGATCCCGTCGTCGTTGGACCCGGTGCAGGCGATCGCTGTCCTGGACCGGCTTCTTGACGCGGACCTAGACGTCAGGTCGGACACGCAACTCGCCGACGACCTGCGCGAGTTGCAGGTGCTGCGCAATCGGTTGGATGGCGAGTTCGCGCGCCGGCTCGGTGCGTTCGATGCCCGCGGCGGCGCGGCGAGCGAACATTCGCTGAGCACCAAAGCCTGGTTGCGGGGCAACTGCCACTTGTCGAGCACCGTGGCCAGTGGC
>JAVEEB010000124.1 GCA_030840665.1 Frankiaceae bacterium
GCCCCCTGGCCGAACCGGATCGGCGACGGGAAATACACGTTCGATGGCGTGGAGATGCAGCTGCCCGTCAACGAAGTCACGCGCAACACGGCCATTCACGGGCTCATCAACTGGCACGCGTGGACCATCGAGTCCGCGAGCGAGGATCGCGCCACTCTCAGCACCCGCATCTGGCCGCAGCCGGGATATGAGTTCACGATCGACGTGAGCGTGACGTACGTGCTCGATGCCTCGGCAGGGCTCACGATCACCCTCGCGGCCACGAACACCGGGGCGACTGCCGCGCCCTACGGTGCGGGGATCCACCCGTACCTCGTCGCAAGTGGCGCCACCGTCGACGACTACACCATGACGGTGCCGGCGGCGAGTGTCGTCAACGCCGACGCCGAGCGGCTGCTGCCCACCGGCGGGACGTCGCCGGTCGCCGGCACGGAGCTCGACTTCCGCGAACCGCGCCTGGTGGGTTCGACAATGATCGACCACGCCCTGTACGACGTCATCACCGGCGACGATCACATCGCCGTCGCCCGGGTCGTCGGGCCGGACGGCCGCGGCGCCGAGATCCTGTGGGATGCGTCAGTCTGCCCGTGGGTGCAGGTGCACACGGCGGACCGGCCGGATGCGGCCAACAACCGCGTGGGCATGGCTATCGAGCCGATGACCTGCCCGCCAGACGCCTTCCGCACCGGCGACGGGCTCATCGTGCTCGAGCCGGGTCAGGCCACGAGCGCGTGGTGGACGCTTCGGGCTGTCTGAGGCAGCGCGGACGTCCGGAGGGGCGACCACGTCCGGACGGGCTATGCCCGGCCGACCGCGTCCCGACGGGCTATGCCCGGCCGACCACGTGCAGGCGAGCTACGCCCGGCCGACCTTGTAGCTGGAGGAGTAGATCCGCTCCTTGCGCACGACGTCGCCCGTGTGCGTCGCCGCCCACATCTCGTTGTTGCCGGCGTAGATCGCGACGTGGTAGATGCCGCCACTTCCGTACATGAAGATCAGGTCGCCGGGCCGCTTGCTGGCCTTGGTGATGTGATGGACGACCGCGTACTGCGCCGCGGCCGAGTGCGGAAGTGAGACGCCGACCTGGCGGAAGACGAAGCTCGTGAAGCCGGAGCAGTCGAAGCTGCTCGGGCCGCTGCCGCCGTAGCTGTAGGGCTTGCCGTGCTCTTTCGCGGCGAGCGTGAGGACCTTTTGCGCCACTGACGCGGTCGTGCGCACACTCGTGGTCGCGGCCTCAGCCGTCGCGCCCATGGACGGCACGACGATGGCGGCGGCGAGAAAGGTGACGATGGCGGCGCGAATGACGCGAAGCCGCAGCAGCCCAGCAGGCAAGACGGATCCCTTCCCGACGCCTGCGGAGGTAGCTGTCGGGTTCGGGCCGGAAAGTGCTAGCCCGGCCGGGCGGCGCGTGGTGCGTCGCTCGGCTTCACCCCAAGGCCCAAAGTGCGGGCCGGGAAACGTGTGGGTTCCCCGCCCCTGTCCCAAAGGGTTGGCATCCGTATGGCCGCGGGACAGGGTTTGGCGTGCGGCCGGATGATCGTGTGGAAGTTCTATCGCAATCGGCGCAGAAAAAGTACGACTTGAAGGAATGGGTTTGTAAAAAGCGGGTAACCGGCGCACTTCACCCGATTGGACGTGGCCCGTCCCGCACGGGGCAGGACCTCCCCGTGCGCCTCATTTCGTACAACATCCAGTCCCTGCGCGGCAGCCGTGCAGGCGTGATCGACGCTCTGCGCGCCGCCGAGCCTGACGTGGTCTGCGTGCAAGAGGTGCCGCGCTTCCTCCTGCCGGCGCTGCGTGCGCGGCGGCTTGCCGGCGCCTGCGGTCTCGTTGCGGTCGGTGGAGGTCGGGTCGCCGCCGGCACGGCGATCTGGGTTCGACAAGAGGTCGTCGTACGACGGGCAACCCTGGTGTTGCTCTCCCGCACTCCGCGGCGGCGCGGTCTACCGGCCACCCGGACCTCGCGGCTGCACCGGCGGGGGATGGCGTGGGCGGAGCTCGTCGTGGACGGCTGTGAACTGACCGTGGCCAGCGTGCACCTGGGGCTCGACGCGACCGAACGTGCACGGCACGCCGGCGAGGTTCGGGCGGCCCTCGCGTCGATCGGTGGGCCGTACGTGCTGGCCGGTGACCTCAACGAAGGCCCAGGAGGGGCCGCGTGGCGGATCTTCGGAGCCGATGCTCGCCCCGCGAACAGCGAGCAGCCGACGTTCCCCGCCGGCCACCCAGCGCACGTCATCGACACCGCTTTCGTCAGCCCTGGCTTGTCGGCAGTGGATGTCCAAGTGCTGACCTCGACCGCTAGCCGCACTGCTAGCGACCACCGGCCGGTGCAGGTCACGGTCACCGGTTCACACGCCTGTCGTCCTTAACATCGACGAACCGCCGATGGAATCAGTGCGGGCACGCGCCGGCGCGCGACCCATCGCTCCTCGGCGCTGTCCCAGGCTTGTCAAGCGGAATGGCCAACAAGTTCAGTCAGCCGGCGTCCAGTTCCTCCGACAGTGCGAGCCACGCGTGTTCGGTCTCGTCCTTGGCGGCATGGGTGGTGCGGAGCTCCTCGTCCCACGCC
>JAVEEB010000185.1 GCA_030840665.1 Frankiaceae bacterium
TTCACCGCCCTCGGCGGCTACGCGGCCGAGAGCGAAGCGGCGCGGATCTGCGCCAACTTGGGTCTGCCCGACCGGGTGCTCGCCCAGCCGCTCGGCACGCTGTCCGGCGGCCAGCGCCGCCGCGTCGAACTTGCCCGGATCCTGTTCGCCGACTCCGGCGCCGAGCCGACCACGCTGCTGCTCGACGAGCCGACCAACCACCTCGACGCCGACTCCATCGTGTGGCTGCGCGACTTCCTGCGTACGTACAAGGGTGGTTTCATCGTCATCTCCCACGATGTGACCCTCATCGAGACCGTGGTCAACAAGGTCTTCTACCTCGATGCCAACCGCACCACGATCGACGTCTACAACATGGGCTGGAAGGCCTACCTCACGCAGCGCGAGGCCGACGAACGCCGCCGCAAGCGTGAGCGGGCCAACACGGAGAAGAAGGCCCAGACGCTCATCACGCAGTCGCTGAAGATGAAGGCGACGGCAACGAAGGCGACCGCCGCGCAGAACATGGCCAAGCGGGCCGAGCGCATGCTGTCGGCGCTAGAGGACACGCGCGCGGGTGACAAGGTCGCCAAGATCCGCTTCCCCGATCCGGCCCCGTGCGGCAAGACGCCGCTCATGGCCACGGGGCTGTCGAAAAGCTATGGGTCATTGGAAATCTTCACCGACGTGGACCTCGCGATCGACCGGGGCAGCCGCGTCGTCATCCTCGGCCTCAACGGTGCCGGCAAGACCACTCTGCTGCGGTTGCTGAGCGGCACGGAAAAGCCCGACACGGGCCAGCTGGAGCCGGGGCACGGCCTCAAGCTGGGCTACTACGCGCAGGAGCACGAGACGCTCGACCCCGAACGCACGGTGCTCGAAAACATGCGCTCGGCCGCCCCGGACATGGCGGACACCGACGTACGAAAGATTCTTGGCTCGTTCCTGTTCACCGGCGACGACGCGGACAAGCCGGCCGGGGTGCTCTCGGGTGGGGAAAAGACGCGGCTCGCGCTCGCGACCCTCGTCGTCTCCGCCGCGAACGTGCTCCTGCTCGACGAACCCACCAACAACCTCGACCCCGCCAGCCGCAAGGAGATCCTCGCCGCGCTGCGCTCCTTCAGCGGGGCCGTCGTCCTCGTGACCCACGATGAGGGTGCCGTCGACGCACTGCAGCCCGAGCGTGTCGTGTTGCTGCCCGACGGCGTGGAAGACCTCTGGAACGACGGGTACGCCGACCTCGTATCTCTTGCCTGACCGCACGGTGACCCCGGGCACCAGGCCGGGACGCACAGCGGGGTCACAGACTCACCCGCTAACCTGGTCGGACGCCTCCGCCGATCGTTAAGAGCCTCCTGTGCGCCGTTCCATCGCCGTCCTTGCCACTGCCTTCCTCGTCGCCGGCTGCGCGGGGTCCAAGGGATCTGCCGCACCGGCTCCGACGGTGACGTCCCCGTCCCAGACGGCGGCGTCCAGCACCCCGTCGAGCACCGGCCCCTTCACCGCGGTGGGCGCCTACGGGCACGAGCCCACGATCACCTTTCCCGCGGGCGCTCCCCCCAAGGACCTGGTCAAGACCGTGGTGACTGAAGGGACCGGTCCCGCGGTCGTGAAGGGTGACCTGCTCGTCGGCCATTACGTGGGTCAGGTGTGGGGCAGCGCCACGCCATTCGACAGCTCTTATAAGCGCAATGCGATGGCCGGCTTCCCGATTGGCGTCGGCGCGGTCGTCCCTGGTTGGGACGAGACGCTCGTCGGGGTCAAGGCAGGTTCGCGCGTCCTGTTGAGCCTGCCCCCGGCCAAGGGTTACGGCACCGCGGGTAACACCGGCGCCGGCATCAAGGGCACGGACACGATCGTTTTCGTGGTCGACGTCGTGGCCTCGTACACGTCGACCCTTGGCGGGGCGACCGACGCCACGCCACAGAACGTCACAATCCCGGGCATCACGATCGGCGGCAGCCTGGGGCAGAAGCCGACCGTGAAGGTCACCAAGGGGACGGCGGAGCCGAAGAAGAACGTTGCCACGATCTTGGCCAAGGGCGCAGGCGCTCCCGCAGTCGACGGCCTCGCCGTGCTGCAGTTCGAGGCTGTCGATTGGTCGAACGCGCCGGCTGGATCCACCTGGACCAACGGTGGCCTGCAGTCCGCCACTCTGGGCGGCGGCGGTCCGCTGGACTCGATCAGGGGCGTCCCGATCGGGAGCCGCGTCCTCGTGCAGCTCCCGAAGGACACCGGAAAGACGTCGCCGCACCCCTCCATCGCCATCGTGGTCGACGTCGTCGCGCAACCCGCCGCGCCCGCCTAACCGGACCGCGCCAGCCGCCTAACCTGACCGCGACAACCGCCAACCGCCTGACCGCCTACCGTCACTCCGACGCGAACGGCAGCACGTTCGTCACGTACGAGCGGGCGGCGTGCGTCGTGCCGACGTCCCGGCCGGACTGTTCCGACAAGAACCACCGGTGCACCAGGATCTCGTGGAAGATCTCGCCGGGTTCGCGCTTGTCCTCGAGGGACGGCGGGATCGCGTCCATGATCGGTTCGTACACGTCGGACAGCCAGCGGTTGGCGGCCACGGTCTCGGAGACCTTGCGGCCCTCGTGCTGCTCGAGGTAGGCGCGGAAGGACGCGACGTCGTTCAACAGCCGACGTGCCTGATTTTCCTGTACGTCAAGGCCGGTGCGCATGAGCAGGAGGCGGCGATTGTTGCCGGGCTCGGCGACACTCGTGCGGACCTTCAGCCGGTTGCCTTCGGGCGTGGCGACGATGTCGATCTCGTCGACGTCGAAGCCGAGGTCGTTGAGCCTGCGCAGCCGGGTGGCGATGCGGTAGCGCTGCTCGTCAGCCGTGAAGACCTCGTCGCGGGTGAGCTCGTCCCACAGCCGTTCATAGCGTCGCGCGATTGCATCCGCGACGGCAAAGGGGTCGATGTGCTCGGGCAGCATCCCGCCGGCACCGAGGTCGGCCAGCTCACCGGCAACGTTCTCCGTCGCCATGTCGAGGTCGTACTGCCGGAGGCCGTTGGACAGAGCGGGGCGCACCTCGGCCGTCTCGGTGTCGACAAGACAGGCCTCGAAGGTGCCGGCGTCGCGCCGGAAAAGGGTGTTGGACAAGGAGCAATCGCCCCAGAAGAAGCCCCCGAGGTGCAGGCGCGCGAGCAGTTGTACCAACGCGTCGAGCACGCGGTCGAGGAGGTCGAGCTCGCGCTTTCCGGTGAACAGCACGCGGTAGGACAGGGAGAACTCGAGATAGCGCGTGACCAGGACGGCGTCCATCTCGCTGCCCCGCGCGAAGACGACGCCGATGACGTCGACAGCCGGGATGCCGCGTTCGCCGAGCCACCGCAGCAACGAATATTCCTTGCGGGCCACGCGTTCGGGGATCTCCTTGAGCGCGTAGATCTCGTCGCCCATCTCGACGAATCGCACCACGTGCCGGTGGATCCCGCGGGAGCGGACGTCGACGAGGCGCGTCTCTGTCCACTCCGCGAGCGGCGTGGCCCAGGGCAGGTCGAGGAAGTCGCCGGACGGGGCTTGGGTCGTCATGGTGAAGCGCACGGCGTCAGCCTATGGCTCGTTGCGGCAACCCCGCGTCGGACCTGCCCCGCGAGCGCATGCCGGTCAGGCGGACCCGACGGCCCGCTCGCCGAGACGCCGTGATCGGCGGATGATGCGGCGCTCCCACTCGGGGGCGCTCGCCGACGGGGCCGCGAGGTAATAGCCCTGCGCGGCGTCGATCGACAGCGACTGGCAGACGTCCAGCTCGGCCTCGGTCTCGATGCCTTCGGCGATGACGCCCGCGCCCACCTCGAGGGAGAAAAGGACGACCGCGCTGGCGAGCGCGCGCCGGGCAGGGTCCGTGTCGATGCCGGCGACAAGATCGCGGTCCAGTTTGATCTGGTCAGGCCGGAGCTGCACGACGTGGCGGAACGATGCGAATCCGGCGCCGGCGTCGTCGACGGCCAGCCGCAGCCCCTGCGCCCGCAATGGGTCCAGGACGGCGGCGATGTCCTGGTATTCGTCGATGGACTCGTGCTCGGTGATCTCCAACATCAGCCGGCGAAGAGGCAGGTCGCCTCTGGTCATCAACGCCGTGAAGCCGGGCCGCAAGAGGGTCGCCGCGGACACGTTGACCGACATGAACATGCGCTCCGGCAACTCGTGGAGGCGAGCCATCGCCGTCCTGAGGGCGAGGAGCTCCAGCGCCTCGCCGAGGCCGGCTTCGGTGGCCAGGTGGAACCAGACGTCCGGCGGCCGCGGCGGTTCGCCGACGAAACGCGACAAGGCTTCGACGCCGGTGACGCGGCCAGTGCTCAGGCTGACGATCGGCTGGAAGACGATGTCCAGGGACTCCTTGTCGAGCACCGCCAGGATCTCGCGCCGCAGGCGTGACAAGCGCTCGGCGACTGCACGATCGATCGGGCTCAGCCGCACGGCGCCCTCGTGCCCGGCGACGCGGCCGGCATTGTCGAGGACCGGCCTGACGCTGCTCTCGACGAGCACCGACTCGCCGTTGACGTCCCGCAGATTGCTCGTGCCGTCGTACCAGCCCGAAGGCTTGTCCAGGAAGTCCGTGACGGGACGGCCGATGACGTCCTCAGCCCGATAACCGATGAGATCCTGGACGGCGCGGTTGGAGTAGGTGATCACGCCGACCGGGTCGGTTGTCCAGAGCCACTCGTGGGCGCTGTCGCCCATCGCGATGAGGCGTCGATGTGCCAATTGGAGGGACTCCGCGAGCCGGTTGGAGCGCCGGACGAGAAGGACGATCAGTAGCGCGAGGGCCGTCACTGCACCCGCGATGCTCAGGCGTGCCGATATGGTCCGGGCTCCCACGCCCGGGCCGAGCGCCACGCCCGCCACGGCAACCGCCGCCAGCAGGACGACAAGAATCCCGGTGCGACGCTCCACCCGCGGCGCCGTGAGCGAGGTCACAGCGCGCCTGCCGACCGGTCAATTGTCACAAAACCGACACTAGCGGCGTACGTAGCGTGACGAAAGGGGCAATGGTCATCTATTGCCGCGAGCCGACGCAAAGCCACCACCCGTCAGGCCTCGTCCTCGTCATCGGTGGCCTTCCAGGCGTCCTCGCGGGACGCGTGGGCAGTGCGCCACTGCGCGGCCGCCTCGGCGGAAGGATAGGGGCCCATCCGGTCCGCTCCGCGGCACCCGACGCCGGCCTCGACGGTCTCGTGGGTCAAGCAGAAGAAGTATTCGCCGTCAGCCATGATGGCCTCCCCAATTGATCATCTTTGCCTGGCGATACCCGCCTACAGGGAAGCGAGCCGCTGCCAACCGGGTGAGTTTCTGCGTGTCACGGTGGCCCACAATCGGTCGCGGCGTGAGCGGCGCGCCCTGACGGGCGTCGAGTTCCTCGTCCCGGCACGCAAACGGGAGGGCCGGAGCGAAGCGTGTCCCCTGTCCGCGCCCGATCCGTGACCCTCCCGGCCAGTGAGGTATCGGCCGCGCCGGTCGGCAGCGCGCACAGCCGTGCGGCCCAGCCCGGGTGATGGCTCTTGGCGCATCCGCACACGTCCAGCCGGAGTAGTGGCGGGACGGCCGGAGGTGGACGATAGGCTTCCCGCGGGCTCCCCGACTGCTTGGACGAGGTTTCTACCGTGCGCTTCACTCCCCGTGAAAACAGCTTTTACGATCTGTTCAGTGAGGCCGCCAGCAATATCTGTGACGCGGCCAAGCTCCTCACGGAACAGATCGCCTCCCTGCCGGCCGACCGCCCTGCGCTCGCCGACAAAATCCGCGACCTCGAGCACGCGAGCGACGACGTGGCACACAGGACGCTTCGCCAGCTCAACTCGACGTTCGTGACGCCGTTCGACCGCGCCGACATCTACGAGCTCACGTCGAAGCTCGACGACGTCATGGACTTCATCGAGGCGGTCTCGGACCTCATCGTGTTGTACGAAGTCGATGAGCTGCCGGGGGAGCTGGCCGCGATCGCGGACGTGCTCCTGCGAGCCGCAGTTACGACGTTCGACGCGATGCCGCGGCTTCGCACGATGAAGAACCTCGAGGAGTACTGGATCGAGGCGAACCGGCTCGAGAACGAGGCCGACAAGCTGCACCGTCGCTTCGTCGCCAAGCTCTTTTCGGGCGAGTACGACGCACTGACGGTCATGAAGCTCAAGGAAATCGTCGAACAGCTCGAGTCCGCGGCCGACGCCTTCGAGCACGTGGCCAACACGGTCGAGACCATTGCCGTGAAGGAGTCCTGAGCCGGTGACGGCACAGCTCGGCCTGGTCATTGCTGTCGTGGCCATCGCGTTCGCATTCGACTACACGAACGGCTTCCACGACGCGGCCAACGCGATAGCGACTTCCATCTCCACCCGCGCCTTGACGCCACGCGTTGCCCTCGCGATGGCGGCCGTGTTCAACCTCGTCGGGTCATTCCTCGGGCAAGGCGTGGCGAAGACAGTCAGCGACACGATCAAGGCCCCAGGGGGCAACCACGGGCTCGTCATCATCGTGGCCGGGCTCCTGGGAGCCATAGCGTGGAATCTGACCACCTGGTATTTCGGGCTGCCGTCGTCGTCGTCGCACGCGCTGATCGGCGGCCTCATCGGCGCCGGCCTCGCCTCCGCGTCCGAGGTGCATTGGGCAAAGGTCATCGAGAAAGTGGCCATCCCGATGGTCGTCTCGCCGATCATCGGTTTCGCTGTTGCGTACTTGTTGATGCTCGCCATCCTGTGGGGCTTCCGGCGTCGCAACTTCCATCGCACGAATCGCGGTTTCCGCATCGCACAGACGGCGTCGGCCGCGGCCATGTCGCTGGGGCACGGCTTGCAGGACGCGCAGAAGACGATGGGTGTCATCGTGCTCGCGCTGGTCGCCGGCGGCTATCAGAGCAACGCGAAGACGATCCCTGCCTGGGTGGTCATCGGTGCGGCGACGGCCATCTCGCTCGGCACGTACTCCGGGGGCTGGCGCATCATGCGCACCCTCGGCCGCCGCGTCATCGAGCTCGACCCCGCGCGCGGCTTCGCTGCCGAGACGACCGCGGCTGCCGTGCTGTACACGACCGCGTTCATCTTCAAGGCGCCGATCTCGACGACACACACGATCACCTCCGCGATCATGGGCGTCGGTGCCACCAAGCGATTGTCCGCCGTGCGCTGGGGCGTGGCGCGTTCGATCGTGGCCGCGTGGGTGCTCACGATCCCCGCCGCCGGCCTCGCCGCGGCGCTCGTCTACACGCTGCTCCGGCTGATCCCCGGCAGCTGAGTCGAGCGCTCGCTCACGAGTCGAACTTGTAGCCGACTCCGCGCACCGTGAGGATGTGACGAGGGGCGGCGGGATCTTCCTCGACCTTGCTGCGCAACCGCTTCACGTGGACGTCGAGCGTCTTGGTGTCGCCGACGTAGTCCGCGCCCCAGACCCGGTCGATGAGCTGGCCGCGGGTCAGGACCCGTCCGGAGTTGCGGACGAGCAACTCGAGGAGCTCGAATTCCTTGAGTGGCAAGGCGATCGACTCGCCGCGCACGCTGACGACGTGTCGATCGATGTCGACGCGGACCGGGCCGGCCTCGACGGTGGTCGACATCAGCGGCTCCAGCTCGCCGTGGCGCCGGAGCACCGCCCGGATCCGGGCGACGAGCTCGCGCGCCGAGAACGGCTTGGTGACGTAGTCGTCCGCGCCCAACTCCAGGCCGACCACCTTGTCGACCTCGCTGTCGCGCGCCGTCAGCATGATGACGGGCACCATCGAGGTCTTTCGCAGCTCCCGGCACACTTCCCATCCGGACATGCCCGGCAGCATCACGTCGAGGAGCACCAGGTCTGCCCCGAGTCGCTGGAACGTGGCGATGCCATCCGTGCCGGTGGCCGCCACCGAGACGTCGAAGCCCTCCTGGCGCAGCAAGTAACTCAGGGGATCGGAGAATGACTCTTCGTCCTCGACGACCAGGATGTGCGTCATGCTCAGTTTTCCTTGCTCTCATGGTTTTTCGTATCTGTCAGTGGGAGGCGCAGCGTAAAGGTCGACCCCGCACCGGGTGTGCTCGAGACGGCGATCTCGCCACCGTGATTGAGGACGATGTGCTTGACGATCGCGAGGCCGAGACCGCTGCCGCCGGTCGCACGGGAGCGTGCGGGATCGACGCGGTAGAACCGCTCGAACAAACGCGGCACCTCGCCGGGGTCGATGCCCACACCGCGGTCTGTGACCGCGATGGAGACGGCCTCGTCCTCCGCCCGCACGGTTACCACGACTCCTGAGCCGTCCAGGCTGTAGGAGACGGCGTTGTTGATGAGGTTGGACAGGGCCCTGACGAGCTGCGGCCGATCCGCGGGCACGACGAGGTCACCGTCGAGTTCGAGGAACATCGCGATATGGCGGCTGTCGGCCAGTGCGCGATTGGCCTCGATCGCCTCGCTGACGACATCGCGCGTCGAGACCGCGGTCAGGTGCAACGGCTCGCCGGCGCCTTCCAACCGGGACAATTCGATGAGTTCGCGTACGAGCCCGCTCAGCCGGGCGCCCTCGCGCTGCAGCCGCTCGCCGAACCGGCGCACGGCGACCGGGTCGTCGCCGGCCTCGGTGAGCGCCTCGCCGAGAACCATGATGGCGCCGACCGGCGTCTTGAGTTCGTGGCTGATGTTGGCGACGAAGTCCCGGCGCACGGCGTCCAGCCGGCGCGCGGCCGTGAGGTCGGTGACGACGATCGCTACATCGCTCCCGCCCGCTGCAACCACGCGCGCGCGGACTGCGATCGGACCCGTGTGGTCGTTCCTGCGCAACTCGATCTCCGTCTGGCGCACGCGTGCATCGCGGCGCACCTGCCGGGTCAGGTCGCGGAGCTCCGCGCTGGCGAGCCGGTCACCGCGCACGATGCCGAGTGAATGCGCGGCTCCGTTGGTGAGCACCGGCCGGTCGTTGCCGTCGACGACGACGGCTGCCTCGTCCATCTGGTCGAGGACGAAGGCCGCCGCCGCCCGGCGTGTGCCGGTGTCCGAGATCCGCGGCCAGTCCCCGAGCGATGACTTCGGGGGTCGACTGCGCCGCCGGCCGGTAGGCGGGGGATACGCGATGAGGACCACGAATGCTGCGCCGACGAGGAGACCGACGATTGCCGCCACGACAACTGCCACGCCCGAATCGTAGAGGTACGACGGCCGCTTCCCGCAAGTTGGACAGGTTGCCGCCGCTCGTTCATGCCGCGTTCATGAGACGTTTGGGCAACAGACATCCAACGGTCGTTCGAGCGGTCACCTCGTGTGGCAGCGTGTCGCGGAGCCTTTGCAGACTTCCGGACGGGCGTTCGAACAACGACCGTTTCCGTCGTACGACGAAAGGACTTCTCCATGGTGGAGACGCGACGCGCGTTCCACGAAGAGCTCGCCCAGCTCACGACCGACACCGTTCGCCTCGCCGTGATGGCGCGGCGGGCGATTCACACCGGGACCCAGGCGCTCCTCACGTTGAATCTTGAAGCCGTCTCAGTCGTCATCGACGAGGACCGTGCGATAGACGAGCTGACCGATTCGATCGAGGAGCGGGCGTTCGACGTGCTGGCGCGCCAATCGCCCGCGGCGGGCGACCTGCGCACCTTGATGACCACGATCCGCGGCATTCACGAGCTCGAGCGCATCGGCGATCACATGGTGAAGATCGCCAAGGCGGCGCGGCGGCTGTATCCGCGACCGCTCGAGCCGGAGTTCGGCGCGATCATCGAGCGGATGGGCCTGCAGGCGATGGAGCAACTGTCCCTCGCGACGGAGGCCTTCTCCGAGCGGGATGTCGCACGCGCGCAATCGCTCGCCGACATGGACGACGTCATGGACGAGCTGCAGCGTGAGCTGTACCGGGCGATCTTCGCGGCGGGCGCCGAGAACGACGGCCAGCTGCAACGCGCTGTCCAGGTGGCCCTCGTCGGTCGCTTCTACGAGCGGATGGCGGACCACTCGGTGAACTTCGGCGAACGCGTGGAGTTCATGGTGACCGGCCACTTCGTCGAGCACGCGCAGCAGCCGCACGCCGCCGCCTTGGTGGACCCTGCAGAGGACGAAGGCTGAGCAGCATGCCGGCGCAGGTCAACCCGCTGCACGGATAGCGGGGACCCTCCCGTCCAAGGACCGAAAATTCGGTGCGCCAGCAGGGCGAATTGGTCGACGGCCGTTCATTTGGCGTTCACCTTGTGTCGGCCGTCGGTTCACGTCGGGTCCCTAGTGTCCGCGTCGACAGATGCGAATATCCCGGCCGGGACCCGGCCGACAACGAAGGGTTTACCCGTGACGATCAGCACCCTGCGCCGCGCCTCGAGTGCGGCAGTCGTGCTCACTCTCGCGCTCGCCGCCTCGGCGTGTTCCAGCAACTCATCGACAACTTCCGCGGCCGGTGGCGCGTCCACCACGCCCGCCGGTTCGGGCGCAGCAATCAGCGGCGAACTCGCCGGTGTCGGCTCGAGCGCCCAGACGAGTGCGATGAAGGCGTGGGCCGCCGGATTCCAGACGGCGCACTCAGGCGTCACCGTCAACTACGACCCGCAGGGCTCAGGCGCCGGCCGCGCCGCGTTCCTGGCCGGCGGCAACGTCGCCTTCGCCGGCTCGGACTCGGCAATGAGCGCTGCCGAGCAGACCACGGCCAAGACCCGCTGCGGAGCCGAGGGCGCCATCGACGTCCCGGTCTACCTGTCGGCGATCGCCGTCGTCTACAAGCTCGACGGCGTGACGGACCTCAAGCTCAGCCCGGACACGCTGGCGAAGATCTTCGACGGCAAGATCACCACGTGGAACGACGCGGCGATCGCGGCGGACAACGCCGGCGTGACGCTTCCGGCCACGAAGATCACGCCCGTGGTTCGGTCCGACAAGTCGGGTACGACCGCAAACTTCACCGACTACCTCTCGAAGGCTGCGCCGTCGAGCTGGAGCTACCCGGCCGCCGACGTCTGGCCGATCAAGGGTGGGGAGCAGGCCTCGGGCACGTCCGGCATCATCAGCTCGGTCTCGCAAGCCGCCGGAGCCATCGGCTACGCGGACCTCAGCCAGGCGGGTGACCTCGGGGTCGCGTCCATCAAGGTGGGCAGCGCTTTCGTCAAGCCGTCCGCGGACGCCGCAGCCAAGGTGCTCGAGCAGTCGACCAAGGCAGCCACCGCAACCGGAAACGACCTGGCGTTCTCGATCAACCGCACCCCGACGGGTGATGGCGTCTACCCGATCGTGCTCCTCAGCTACCACATCGTGTGCCAGCACTACACGGACGCGAAGGTGGGCCAGTTGGTCAAGGACTTCGAGGCGTACGTGATCAGCGCAGACGGGCAGGCCGCAGCGGCGACGCAGGCCAAGTCGGCTCCGCTGTCCGCAGCTTTCCTCACCCAGGTGAAGACCGCCGTCGACAGCATCAAGGTTGGCTGACCCGCCGCAGTTCTAGAGTCTGATCTCGACAGAAGCGCGGAGCCCGGGTGGATGCTGAAAAACCAGCAGCCACCCGGGCCCGCGTATTCGTTCTTTCAACGACTGAGGTGACGTGACCACCAACAGCGTGATGAGGGTGCCGGATCCCGCCCGGGCCGCCGCCCCGGACCGCCTGCCCTCGCGCCGTGGCGATCGGATCTTCGCGGGCACCGCACGCACGGCGGCCATCACCATCGTCGTCATCCTCGCGGGCGTATCGCTCTTCTTGTTCGTGACGTCCCTGCCCGGCCTCAGTGGCCACAACGAGATGACCCAGGGCAAGTCCTTCGCGGCCTGGGTCGCGCCACTGCTCTTCGGGACCGTCCTCGCATCCACGCTGGCTTTGCTGATCGCCGTCCCCCTGGCGATCGCGGTCGCGTTGTTCATTTCGCACTACGCGCCCAGGCGGGTGGCCAGCGGCCTCGGCTACGTGATCGACCTCCTCGCGGCGGTCCCCAGCGTGGTCTTCGGCCTGTGGGGCTCGACGTGGCTGGCGACGCAACTGAAGCCGGTCTACGCCTGGCTGGCCACGCACGCCAGCTTCATCCCGTTCTTCAAGGGCCCCGCGTCGGCGACTGGCCGCACCATGTTCACCGTCGGCGTCGTCCTGGCCGTGATGATCCTGCCGATCATGACCGCGATCTGCCGGGAGGTCTTCCTGCAGACGCCGCGTCTCCACGAGGAGGCGGCCCTGGCTCTCGGCGCGACTCGCTGGGAGATGATCCGCATGACCGTTCTCCCGTACGGGCGCAGCGGGATCGTCAGCGCGGCGATGCTCGGCCTCGGCAGAGCCCTCGGGGAGACCATGGCGGTGACGCTCGTGCTCTCCGTCGGCGGCGGCATCAGCTTCAACCTCATCAGCCCGAGCAACCCCGCGACGATCCCAGCCAACATCGCCTTGAACTACCCCGATGCCACGGGCGTCGGTGTCAACACCCTGATCGCCAGCGGGCTCGTGCTCTTCGTGCTCACCTTCGCGGTCAACGCGGCGGCGCGCGCCGTCCTGGCGCGTCGCAAGGACTTCGCAGGGGCCAACGGATGAGCCTGCAGCCCGCCACCCGCGAGGGTTGGCGCAACGTTCCCGCTTCGCGCGGGGTCCTGTCGCGCAGCACGGCGCCGGCCGTCCTTGCCGGCTCGCTGGTTGCCGGCGCTGTCGTCATGAGCATCGTGGGCTTCAACTGGTACGGCGTTGCCCTCCTCGCCTTCGCTCTCAACCTGGTGGGCATCTACACGCTGTCCCGCCGCGTAGAGGGGAGCCGCAAGGCCAAGGACCGCTTGGTCACGGCGGTCATCAGTTCGTCGTTCGTGCTGGCGGTGGTCCCGCTGGTTTCGCTGCTCGTCACGGTCGTCGCCAACGGGTGGCACCGCCTCGACATCGAGCTGTTCAGCTCCGACATGCGCAACGTCCTCGGCCCCGGCGGTGGGATCAAGCACGCCCTCATCGGCACGCTCCTCATCACCGCCGTTGCTGCCCTGATGTCCGTGCCGATCGGCGTCCTCACGGCCATCTACCTGGTTGAGTACGGCCGCGGGCGCCTGTCGAAACTCGTCACGTTCCTCGTCGACGTGATGACCGGAATCCCGTCGATCGTCGCGGGCCTGTTCGCCGTCGCCCTCTTCAGCATCTTTCTGGGGCTGGGTGTCCGCATCGGCTTCGGCGGGTCGGTTGCCCTGTCCGTACTGATGATTCCCATCGTCGTCAGGTCCACCGAGGAGATGCTCCGCCTCGTCCCGCATGAGCTGCGGGAGGCGTCGTACGCCCTTGGTGTCCCGAAATGGCGCACTGTCGTCAAAGTGGTGCTGCCGACGTCCGTCGCGGGCATCGTGACCGGGATCACGCTGGCGATCGCGCGCGTCGTCGGAGAAACCGCGCCGCTGCTGGTAATTGCGGGCTTCACCCAATCGACGAACACCAACATTTTCTCAGGCCGCATGATGACGTTGCCGGTCTTCGTCTTCAACTCCTTCACGCAGCCCGGGTCGCCGCGCAGCGAAGGCATCGACCGCGCCTGGTCGGCGGCCCTCGCCCTGATCGCCGTGGTCATGTTGCTGAATCTGGCGGCCCGACTCATCTCCCGGTACTTTTCCCCCAAGACCCGCTGATCCAGCGTCACCCCCAAGGAATCCCAGTGGCCAAGCGCATCGACATCGCGGACCTCAACATCTATTACGGGGACTTCCTTGCCGTCCAGGGCGTGACGATGCCTATCGAGGCGGGCACGATCACTGCCCTCATCGGCCCGTCCGGTTGCGGGAAGTCGACCTTCCTTCGTTCCATCAACCGCATGCACGAGGTCATTCCCGGCGCCCGTGTCGAGGGCAAGGTCGCGATGGACGGGCTCGACCTGTACGGTCGCGACGTCGACCCCGTGTCCGTCCGTCGCCAGATCGGGATGGTTTTCCAGCGTCCCAACCCGTTTCCGACGATGTCCATCTACGAGAACGTCGCCGCCGGCCTGCGGCTCAACAGCACGAAGATGAAGAAGTCCGTCCTGGACGACCTCGTCGAAAGGTCGCTGCGCGGCGCCAACCTGTGGAACGAAGTGAAGGATCGCCTCGGCCGTCCCGGCTCCAGCCTGTCCGGCGGTCAGCAGCAGCGGCTCTGCATCGCCCGGGCCATCGCGGTCGAGCCGGACGTGCTGCTCATGGACGAGCCCTGCTCGGCGCTCGACCCGATCTCCACCCTGGCCATCGAAGACCTGATGGCCGAGCTCAAGACCAATTACACGATTGTCATCGTGACGCACAACATGCAGCAAGCGGCGCGTGTGAGCGACATGACCGGCTTCTTCACGATCGAGGGTACGGGCAAGCCGGGCCACCTCATCGAACTCGATACGACGCAGAAGATCTTCTCGAACCCCACGCAGAAATCCACTGAGGACTACATCACGGGCCGTTTCGGCTGACCGGTCCACCGTTGCCGGGTGTTACCGTCGTGACGGTGGCCACATCGGCCACGGTGAGCACATCCAGGCGACCGTGGGGGTGTTCGGGTGAGCGGCGCCGACCATCGTCATGAGCGCCCGGCCGCGACTGCCGCACCTTCGGACTGTGTGGGCCTGCAACACGGCGTCGCCCGCGGGGCGGACTCCCGCTACCTCGCCGTTGCACTGGTCCTGATCCTCGCGTTCATGATCGTCGAAGTCGTCGTCGCGGTGGCCGTGGGCTCTGTGGCCCTGCTCGCCGACGCCGGGCACATGCTGACCGACGCAGGCGCTCTCGCCGGGTCGATCTGGGCGATCCGGCTGGCCGCCCGTCCGGCCCGCGGTCACTGGACGTTCGGCTTTCAACGGGCGGAAATTCTCAGCGCGGCGATCAACGGGGCGACGTTGCTGGTCGTTGCGCTGCTGGTCTTCTACGAGTCGGTGCGCAGGCTCGCCAACCCGCCGCCGGTGCCCGGTGGCCCCCTCGTCGCCATCGCAGCTCTCGGCGTGGTCGTCAACGTCGGGGCGACCTGGGTCCTCGCGAAAGCCAACCGGACGAGCCTCAACGTCGAAGGGGCCTTCCAGCACATCCTGACCGACGCCGTGGCGTTCATTGCGACCCTGATAGCCGGTGTCGTGCTCCTCACCACCGGCTATCGACGCGCCGATGGCATCGCTTCCCTCCTGGTCGTCGCCCTCATGCTGAGGGCCGCGTGGGGTCTGCTCCGGGACTCCGGCCGCGTCCTGCTCGAGGCCGCCCCCGCGAGCGTCGACCTGACGCGAGTTCTTCAACACCTCAAGGAATCCGAGCACGTGCTGGGAGTGCACGACCTGCACATCTGGACGGTCACGTCCGGCACACAGGCCCTGTCGGCGCACGTGGTCGTCGACGATTCCTGCTTCCTCGGCGGTCATGCCCCGCAGCTACTGGATGAGATCCAGGCCTGCCTCGTCGGGCACTTCGACGTCGAGCACTGGACGGTCCAGCTCGAGACCCGCGGCCACGCCGCCCACGAGCTCGGCACGCACCAGTAAGGGCTCAAGCGGGGCGCGCTGTCCCCGTCGCTACGAGGACACGGCTGAGCGCGGCGCCGCCGCAACCCGCGGGCTGATCACCGATCGCGACGCT